>VGTI01000166.1 GCA_016874735.1 Deltaproteobacteria bacterium | reverse complement strand
CACCCCCAAGGCCAAACATATCCGGCTGCAGATTGAGGCCAAGACTGTACCTCGTTATGCCAATGAGTTGCATGCACCGGAAACGATCAGTAAAGCCATAGGCGATCTCGCCCAAAAATACGGCCTGATTGACCGGATTGTGATTCAGTCGTTCGATCATCGCGTCGTCGTCGCCGCTAAAAAAATACTCCCCTCAATACGGACAGCGGCACTTTTGGCGCCAAATTTTCCGGATTGGCTTAGCGTCATAAAATCAACCCATGCCGATGTTCTTTCGCCTCACCTCGACTGGGTCACCAAGGAGGCAGTCGCAGCGGCACACAAAATCGGTACAAAGGTCGTGCCTTATACGGCTAATACGGAAGCTGATTGGGAGTATTTAATCTCCTGTGGTGTGGATGGGATCATCACGGATGACCCAAAAGCACTGCTGTCTTTCCTCCGCTCCCGGAGGTTGCGGTAAGCTTCTCGAACAGACCTCGTTGACCGCAACCACACCCAACGATTTGGTACAAATATCAATCATTTCATACCTTTAATATCCAGAACCACACCTCAACCTGTGACCCTATAAAGTCCAAAAGAGAATCAACCGATCGTTACGCGAGGCACCAAGAACTGGCCGAATAAGGAGTGACTCCCATGATCAAGTTTGGAATTGCAACGCTGCTATCATCAGCCCTACTAAGCTGCGTCACCGGATCCAACGGTCCCGAATATCGGGAAAGCCGGGTCGTAGAGCGCATCGGCAAGGCGAAAGAGACGCCAACTTGGGCGGAAGGTACTGTCACGATGTACGAGGATGGTCAGGATGCAATTTTCACGAGCATTATGACTATGTCCGGTGACTCAAGGCCCGAGGCATGCCTAAAAGCAGCGGATCTTGACTCACGCAGCATGATGCTCCGCCATATCAAGGATACTTTAACAGCGTCGGGACAACTCAACGAGGTCTCAGCATCGTCCGATCCTGGCTATGAGGGCCTTGTTGCCTTTTTATCACAGGGCAAAATCACTGGTGCAAAGACGACGGAACGTTACTGGGAAAAAGCCGAGGAATCAGACACTACCGGAACCCGGGTCTTGCGACTTCGCTGCGCCGTAAAGGTTGCCGTCAAGAAAATCGAACTCCAAAGACAAATGCGCGAAGCTACTGATGTAAAATCGGGGAATGCTGAGATACGCAAGAAGTTGTTACAAGCGCAAGGCGATTTCATCGAGAGCCTAAATCCCTTGAAAAAGGGTGATAGCAATTCAGAAAACTTATGAATATCGGCCGTACATTAATTATCATTCAGTTTGCGCTAAGTAGCACAACTGCTAAGGCTATACCGGAGTGGGCGCGTAACAATGCGACCAAACGCGATGGTCATAAGCTCGCAACGGTTTGCTCTGGGTCCGGCCCATCTATTGATATCGCTCGAGGCGAAGCCATTCGAGGCTGTAAGGCATCCGCCGCTGACTTTCTTAATCACAGTGGCCGCGTGCATGCGATTCTAACCGA
>VGTI01000165.1 GCA_016874735.1 Deltaproteobacteria bacterium | reverse complement strand
CCCCACCTTGAAACCTAGGGTCAGCGACTCAGTCAAGCGATCATGACTGTCTGCTGTCACCGTGACGCGATCGACCACGACTGCAGCACCTTTCAGGTCAGTAGCCTTAGCGTCGTCGAGCTTGACGACATTGCCGGCAGCCGTCAGCAAGCGACTAAACCCAGCCGCTTCTAGCTGGGCCTTTAGTTCCTTTGCCCCCACCTTACCCCAACGCTCGAGCGTAGCGGCAACCAGCAGCTTCGCGCCCTGACGTGTCGCTACGGTCTCACGACTGATGGCCTGTGGATGGTCCTTTTTCACCGGACCTTGGCACTTATAGCAGGTGATCTCGGCCAGATGAGTAAAAATGACCCGCAGTAAATCGACCGTCTCCGTTGCCGTGCCCACGGTGGACCGACTGGTGCCGGTGGCAGCCATCTGCCGTACCGCGATGGCTGGTGGGAGGTTCTCAACCGTCGTCACAGCGGGCTTAGGCAAAGCCTGGAGGTACTGCCGCGCAAAGCTCGATAAGCTATCGACATAACGTCGGTAGGCCTCGCCATACAGCGTATCAAACACCAGCGAGCTCTTGCCCGACCCTGAGACTCCGGTCACTACGGTGATCTCACCAAGCGGGAACGCCACATCGATGGACTTAAGATTATTGGTAGAGACCCCGGTGAGTCTAATCGCCTCCTGGGCGACCTTGGCGCTGCTGGCTTTGCTGCTCATCTTTGGATCCTCTACCGCATCAGAAAATTCCGGCTATAATGAGTGTCATACCATGTCATGACGTAGGGAGTAAGGTCCTTGCCAACGAAGCTAACGAAGCCAACGAAGTCAACGAATCTGAGCTTGTCTCAAAGCACACGGGTCATCCTTGCGTTCCTTGGTTTTGCCACCTTGATCGCTGCCGGCATGATCGCCGCCTTCGGTCTAGAGATCAGTCCGCTTAGGGGTAAAATCATCAACGCAGGGGGGCGCGATGACGATGAGAGTGGGGGGTTCTTCTACAGGAGTGTGGGTTCGATTGCCGCCAGTATGGCTGCCACCAAGGTGGAGCCTAAACCCACGCCCGAGGCACTCTACACCGTCGAACTAGCCGTCTTCGAGCAAAAAGAAGAAGCTGAAACTTTGGTAGCAGCCCTGCAGGCGCAGGGCAACGATGCCTACTACACGCCACTCAATCACCAAGGACACGTCATCTACCGCGTAAGACGCGGGCTTTTCCCAACCGAGGCCGAAGCCGAGAAGGCCGCACTAGCCATGCGGGGCCAGGGTCAAAAGGGAGCTAGCGTCGTCAGTCTGCAATGATCGGATCAGCCCGGATGCCTCTGGTCGATAAGAGCCAAGACGTTTTTCGCGATATTATCGCAAATGCCATCAAGGGGCAGATGGCTCAAGTTACGGGGCGAAAATGGATTTTGCAGCTCGGCCCCAATCTCATCCAAGCTGAACAGCGGGTACGATGCCAGTGCCATGATGAGCGGCGTGAAGAACTCGACGCGCTCAATCAGCGCGAATGGCAGTAGCGCCAGGAATAAAAACAAAAAGCGTCGGGTTTTG
>VGTI01000164.1 GCA_016874735.1 Deltaproteobacteria bacterium | reverse complement strand
GCGGACTGTGGCCTCTAGCGAAAGAATACGCCGCGCAAGCATGGTCCTCGAAACGATTGTCACCGCCAGTAGCGCTATCCACACATGGACCAAAGGCACTATGGCGCTGGAACATAATAAAAACAGAGTGTAGGCAATTGCGGTCTCACCGCCCTCTGCCAAGCCGGCAGCAAGACGGAGTCCACGATTATCCGCTCGATGTGGCCGCCGCTTTTCTTCCAGTGCCCCAAGAGCCAGCGCACTAGTAATGCACAGGATGTAAAGCGACAGAACGAGGGACCACTCCCATCGAAGTGCGGGGAAGGCCCTCATAAATGCGAGCACCATGAGCGTGTTGGCAGCCATGTCACAAACAATATCGAGATAAGCGCCAAATTCACTCGTCTGCCCTGTGGCCCGAGCGTATATGCCATCGGTACCGTCGAGTAATCGACTCGCCCACCACAGAGTTACCGCTGCTAGGGGCATTTCCCGGACACAAAAAAGACCCGCCAACGTAGCTAGCGCGAGTCCAAGGAGGCTGATCATATTTGGCGTGACGCCTATGCGGGCGTATAGCCTAATCAGGCCTCCGGTAAACTGCGGCAAAACTCTACGAAATGGGCCATCGATCATACTACAACTCAAAAGCTGGCGACTATCTCGCGCTTTTGTACTCATTGAGCTGCCAAGAGTAAGGCAGATAATCAGTCGCGAATTTAGATGCAATTGCGCTGGCGTATATATCTCCAGCATGTCTTTGAATCACCGCATCTATACTACCACCGTAATTAACAAAGTCGTCACGGTACCAATCAAAAATCTTTGAGAGAAGCATCTTACGGCTGGAACGGTCGACTTTGTTACGTGATGGGTCGTGCAGCCAACGTGCCATCTGCTCATCCAGCTGACGGTCTAAATGCGCGGCAACATAAGGCTCCCCACGCAGCTCGGGACAAGAGCGCGATGCACAGTTGACGGCAGCATGAATGCGGTAGTCTTTGTAAATGGGACGCAGGTACTCGTGTTCAATAGGATCGAGGGATTTTATGGCGCCACCTAGTAAGGAGAAGAACTCAAGCTTCCAGGGATTACCGAATAACCCCCCAATGTCGCGGATGCTGGCAACTGGGTAGTGATCCAGGATCAGCTTAATCGTCAGGCTATTGTAAGCATTAATCAGAAATGCCTTTTGCTGGTTCGGGGTAAAGGCATCAAACTGCGCCCGGTCTACCCCTTGTAGTGACTTCAGGTAACGCTGGAACGGGTGATCTTGGGTCTTCTCCAACGCATCCTTAAGCTCCGCGTACCTGACCTGACCGTCTACCAGGTAAACCGACAAAGTTTGGCCGTAGTCCTGGTGCGTATGATCAAAGCCGGAGGCTGTGGCCGCGGATACTGTCAGCCAGAGCGCCCCCAAGGTTGCCATCAAATTCCATTTTTGTTTCATATAAGACCCCTAAATCCCCTCAATTACTTTGGGTTAGCTGCGATCCCTAGCGTCACCGCGACGCCAATCATGATACTTTTCGAGCCAGCGCAAGGCTGAAGCCGGTGCATGCGCCTTACGCCACACTCCCGCCGCGTACTTGTTTGCCTCTACCAACGTTGGGTACGCATGTACAGTGCTAAGAATTTTGTTGAGTCCCAGCCCATATT
>VGTI01000163.1 GCA_016874735.1 Deltaproteobacteria bacterium | reverse complement strand
TTTTACCTGGATGCTACGACTGAGGGCTATGCCCACCACTATCGCATGTACAGCTACGTCCTTCACGAGATAACGAGCATCGTACGCGACCATTTCAGGGTGCCAGACATATCGCTTATGGGACATTCGATGGGTGGTCACGGCGCTTTAGTGCTCGGTCTGAGACACCCTAGCCTCTTTAAAAGCATCACGGCTTTTGCTCCCATTGTAAATCCTAGCCACGTGCCCTGGGGGGTCAAGGCATTTACCGGATACCTAGGCCCTCGCGGCACTGAACGAGAGACTACTACGCATCACTGGGCTAGTTACGACGCCTGCGAACTCCTGAAGTCAGGTCACCGCCATCCAGGCACCATCCGCATCTTTCAAGGTGGTAGTGATGAGTTTCTCGGTGAGCAGCTTCAACCAGAAGTATTCTGCCAGCTGGCTCGAGAGGTTGGACAGGATCACAAACTTACGTGGTGTGAAGGCTACGATCATAGCTACTACTTTGTGCAGAGTTTTTTGCCTGAGGCGGTGGCGCCTATCGTGAACAAAATAAACCATTAAACGGGCGACAACTATGAGAACAGCGGTCATTGCGATCCTAACGAACCTGCACTTTGCTATCAGCCTATCACCAGCCAAAGCAGCCACGACATTCGAGCAGATATTTTGTCGGGAAAAAGGCTATACGGCCAAAACACTTGAGATTCGGACGATAGGCGACCGCATCCTTTTCCAAGTCGACGAACCTCACCTGGTGGCGGACCATCCCCAAGTCTCATCGAACGTACTGGACTTCGATTTAGCGGCAAGAGACTGTCAACTACAGCCCACTGGCAGGCTAACTTGCGCATCGGCCGACGGGATCCTGCGGCACGGCCTGGGTCGAGGTGTGCTCAAGAAGATAACTTACCACAGTCTCAACCTCACTCTAGAGCCCACGTCCGTCGACCAATCAGAAAAGGGCAATATCCTCAGCTTGCGTGTGGGAGGCGGTGATCTGAGTGGGGAGTTTACACGCGCCTTGTACTTCGAAACAAAAATTACGGGCGACTCTGCCTTCATGTCTTTTTGTAAGCTTGATGGTAAACTGATGAATGAATAGGCTGACATCGCATCATTCATCCAACAGGAAAAAACAGGAAGACCTATCCATGAGTTTCGTCAAAGTCACAATCGAAGCTTCCATCGAGCGGGAACTCCAAAAGGTTTGGAATGCTTGGACGTCCCCCCAGCATATTACACAGTGGAACTTTGCATCCGACGACTGGTGTTGCCCAAGTGCCAACAGTGAGCTGAAAAAGGGCGGACGCTACGTAGCACGCATGGAGGCAAAAGACGGATCCTTCGGCTTTGATTTTGAGGGAGTTTACGAAGATCTTGTGGCACCGTCCTTTATCGCTCTGCGCATGGGCGACGGACGCCTTGCTGAGACCAGATTTGAAGGCGTCGGCAAGACAACAAAGGTAACAACCGTTTTTGATGCCGAAGGCCAGAACCCGATTGATATGCAACGCGAGGGTTGGCAGGCTATTCTCAACAATTTCAAGAAATACGTTGAGTCTCTCTAGTTCTGTGGTCCAAAGTAGGTTTGCCACTCGATTTCGGCCCGTTCACCGAATAGCAGGGTGGCGGCTTTCCTGAGTACGGCACTGTCCCGGAGCTTGTCCTTGGGCACAACCAGGCTAAGTCGCGTGCGGCGACGTAAGAGGTCGTCTAGATGATGAATCATCTCGTAGTCGGCCATATAGGCAACCTCACCCAGGAGTACCGGCTGGTCATCGATAAGCTTAGTGCGTAGGTCCGGACTCCGGCGCATAGATTCCACGATACTGAAAGCATCGTGCCCGTATAAGCGCCAGAGGCGATCAGCAATGGTCCCCTCCCCCAACCAATGATGGTCA
>VGTI01000162.1 GCA_016874735.1 Deltaproteobacteria bacterium | reverse complement strand
CTGTGGGCGTTGCGATGACGCTGTCTTTTGCCAAGGACTATTACGAAGCCCGCACGGGGCGACGCCTACTCGGTGGCGAGATGCTGACGGGGTCGGAGCGCAGTATGGCAATGGTCGGCGCCGTACTTGCGATGGCGCCGGTGGTAGGACCCAGCTACAAAGCGCTCGCTGCGGCGAGTGAGAGTTTAGCGATATTCGCAGAGGTATCGAAGGCGGCAAAAGTCGAGGCGCGAGCTGGTAGTGCCGTCGCGGGGGAGCTTGCTGGGCTTGATGAGGCTGTAAATGGGGCTAGTAGGGTTTTAGACGGTGCGAATGAAATTGGGTGGGGAGCAGGCGATTTAGAGAGATTCGCAAAAAGTGCTTCTGACGTTAGTCGACATGGACCAATGAGCGCTGGAAGAATGCATGAAATACCCGTGGGCAATGGGACACTTGCGGATACTTTTAGGAGTTCTTCTTATTTCTCTTATAAAAATACCGGATCATTAACGTTATATCGAGTTCAGGGGAAGTCTTTTGAAAATGGAGATCGCTTAGGGCGATTCTGGACAAGAGATAAGCCTTCAGGTCCAATCCAATCAATTATCGATTCAGCATTAGATCCTACTTGGGGTAACACAGGTACCCATTGGGTTAAAATTGAAGTCCCGCCTGGAACTTCTCTATACGAAGGAGTAGCTGCTTCGCAACGTGGACTTGTAGGCGGTGGAAATCAAATTGTTGTTGAACATATTCCAAACACTTGGCTAAAGGAACAGGGGAAATTTTGATGAAAACGGCAGAAGAACTATTAACCCATTATTTTGAGATTAAATCGCCAACTGCACTGTACCAGATCGCAGATAGTCTAAAAGATTTTTTACAAAAAGGTCTGATTAAGGAAATGCCTGGTACCTGCTCTGTTTTTGATATCTCCATTGGTCAGCCATTTCCCGACGATATTATCAATATCGAGTTTGAGACTATTCCTGGTGGAGCAAGATATCTTTTAAGTTGCGATACATATCATGGTGCTGGCGGTGTTTTAAAAAGGTTGTAGAGCGTAAAGCTCAATGTCATGCATTCTCCATCGCTGCACAACTGTCGTTTTTTGGGTAACCCAAGTATTTGTACTTATGGAGTTAATAAGAAAGTTTTTGCTTTTTTATTACTAAATAGTGTAATGTTTACATTCTCGGTCCGATGTTTTCTGTCTTTCTTCAACAACAAGTTTCCAAGTCTCATGTGGCCTCAATTCACGCAACTCTCGGAGCCAAATTTCTGGGCAGCGATCAGTGTGTTTGAGACGCAGCTCAGTGGTATCGAAGCAACCTTAGATCAACTGACTAACGCCACCAAGCGTTGAGGGATTGGTCATGAAAAGAATCATCTCAGTCATCATCGCTCTACTTTGTGTAAGCCCTGCCTATGCTCAGGTGGATATATCGGTATCCCCCGCTGGATCTCATGGTGGCTCGTCGGTGGGTGGGAGTACTGGATCACCCGGTAGTGCACAGTCCAGACCCCAGCTGCCACCAGTATCGACGCCACGGGATCGTTCCGACGATTACGAGAGCTTCTGCATCAATGATCATGCCGGCGCTTGTAACTTCATGAAGCGCGATACGTTAGGGCATTGGATCGACCGTGAGGAGATATACACCCGAAGCGTCTTGGCAGATAAGCAACGTGAATTAGGCTCCAAGGAGGCGGCTTTAGATAAAGACCTAGCCGCATTAAGATCTGGTGGATCGACGAGCGGATCAGGTGCCGGACTTGGCACTGCCGCGTCGAGCTTTGGCGCAGCAATCCAGGCTAAGATCGATGCAACTGCTGCATCCAAAGTGCGTACGGCCGAACTCGGTGATAGCCGTGAAAAGATTTTAGTCGAGGCGAGTGCGGCACATCGCGCGGCCATAGATCAGGCCGTTGCC
>VGTI01000161.1 GCA_016874735.1 Deltaproteobacteria bacterium | reverse complement strand
AGGGTCACTGGTAGCTCGATGTCGGTGCGGATCGTTACCAATTGACGTGACAAAAGACCGAGGTCCCGGCCGTTAAGCAGGGCTTCACGCATTTTTTTATTGTTGATGAGAGGGATGTTTTCCAGGATCCGTTCGAGACTGCCGTATTCAGCAATTAGCTTACCAGCCCCTTTCTCCCCGATACCTGGAACTCCCGGCACGTTGTCCGAGCTGTCGCCGATCAGCGCCAGGCAGTCGATCACCTGCTCCGGTGTGCAGCCGAACTTAGCGGCGACTCCGCCACGGTCGATGATGGCCGCGTCTTCGCCCTTTTTAGGTTGGTAGAGGAAGGTGTGGTCGTTGACCAATTGCATGAAATCCTTGTCGCCAGAGACAATATAGACCTGGAGGTCCGGGGTCCCCCATTGGCGAGCCATGCTCCCGATGAGATCATCGGCCTCGAACCCGGGAATACTGAGTAGTGGGCAGCCGAATGCCTTAAATAGCCGTTCAAGCAGTGGTAGCTGGGCCACCAGGTCCTCAGGCATGGCCGACCGGTTGGCCTTGTACTGGGGGTACATTTGGTGCCGAAAGGTGGGCTGCCTCACGTCCCTGGCAATCACCAGATAGTCGGGGCGCTGCTCAGTCAAGAGCTTGTGCATGAACATGGCGGTGCCAAAGACGGCTGCAACGGGCTGTCCTGAGGAGGTTGTCAGCGGTCGGCCCATGCCAAAAGCATAGTACGAGCGAAAGGCGATAGCCATGGCATCGACAAGGAAGAGGCGTTTCGTAGTCAAGGGTCACCTCGAAGCCGAGTAAGAGAAGTGTAAAATCCTGGCAAATCCTAAAGCAAAAGGCTTTTCACCGGTTTGCCATATGCCGGGGTTTTATGTACCATAACCCTTAACTTAGTCGAACTGGAGAGGTTGCAACATGAGTGATTTTGCTGAACTGAAGCTCGAAGGCAAGACCTACAAATTGCCGATCATCGTCGGTTCTGAGAATGAAAAAGCTATCGATATACGTAAATTACGTGCCGAAACCAACTATGTGACCCTCGACTCTGGATACGGCAACACCGGCGCTTGCAAAAGCGACATCACCTTTATCGATGGTGAAAAGGGCATTCTCCGCTACCGTGGCTATCCGATTGAACAACTGGCAGAGAAGTCGACTTTTGTTGAGACGGCTTACCTCCTCATGTACGGCAAGCTCCCCAATCAAAATGAGCTCAGCCAGTTTCGTGAGATGCTGACGCGTCACTCCCTGATTCACGAGGATATGCTGCACTTTTACGACGGCTATCCATCGACGGCGCACCCGATGGCGATCCTGTCGTCCATGGTTTGTTCGCTGTCTAGCTATTACCCAGAGTGGCTAGATCCGCATGACAATGCACAAGTGGCTCAGTTGATGCCGCGCGTACTATCCAAGATCCGCACCATCGCTGCTTACTCGTACAAGAAGTCGATTGGTCAGCCGGTCATCTATCCGAAAAACTCGCTCGATTACTGCGCTAACTTCCTATACATGATGTTCGCTGTTCCGTCGGAGCCTTACGAGGTTGACGAGGACTTGGTGAAGACGCTCAACATGCTGCTGATCCTCCATGCCGATCACGAGCAGAATTGCTCGACGTCGACGGTACGGATGGTCGGTTCGTCTGATGCTAACCTGTTTGCATCCATTGCCGCTGGTATCCTGGCCCTTTGGGGCCCTAAGCACGGTGGTGCTAACCAGGAAGTCATGGAGATGCTTGAAGAAATTCAACGCAATGGCGGCGACGTCAAGAAGGCCGTGGAGCTTGCTAAGGACAAGAACTCGGGCTTCCGCCTGATGGGTTTTGGTCACCGCGTGTACAAAAACTATGACCCACGTGCCAAAGTCCTCAAAAAGGCCTGCGACACTATCTTAGCTAAAATGAACCGCAAAGATCCGCTGCTCGATATCGCTAAGCGTCTCGAAGAGGCGGCCCTCAGTGATCCGTACTTTGTTGATCGCAAGCTGTATCCAAACGTCGACTTCTACTCGGGTGTGATCTACCGCGCGATGGGTATCCCAACGCCGATGTTCACAGTGATGTTTGCCCTTGGTCGTTTGCCGGGGTGGTTGGCTCAGTGG
>VGTI01000160.1 GCA_016874735.1 Deltaproteobacteria bacterium | reverse complement strand
GGGATAATATTCGATGCAATTTACTTATACAAACGGATTTAGCGGCGGTATTCGCTAACGCGAAACCTTAGTGGATCGCCTTGACCGCCCCATAAATAAGGCGGATTGCGGCGATCATTTGTTCAAACGCTGACCTCTCGCGATTACCATCCTGATTGTAATTGAGCGTACCCACTCGTTGCGCTTTTTCACCGAGATGGACTTCGATTGAGCGTTTCATCGCGATGTGAGCCCCTTTTTCGCACGAACACGCTTTGGAATCCTCTCAGCATCCATCAGAAGCCCTTGCTCGTCTTGACTTGGGTCGGCAAAATCGAAAGGCTTCTCTCCAAGTCCCAGGACGAATATAGTGAGTGCATAAGTACCCATAGCAACGGTTGGGTCCCCGCGCTCGACGCGCTGATAGGTTTGCTTCGATACACCTATACGCTCCGTCATCATTGCTATAGTTAGGCGACGCTTTCGCCTCGCCAGGCTGATGTCGCTGCCAAGCTTTGCCAAGGCACGACGAAGGCGCGGCGGCAGAAGATCGTTCGCTGAGGAATGCAAGGTGAACTCCTACTTATATTAAGTATAATATATCATCCCTTAGATGCCTTGGAAATCAATATACCATCCTTAATAGAGAAAGCTCATATTGCCAGTTCAGGTTACTCACTTGATCACGGTCACTTAAATCATTCTCTAAAATACATTGGGGATGATATATCATACTTAAAACTTGAATGTCAGCTGATATTTAACGACCAATTGGTGATTACCGACGCCTCACTCGGACGAAATCCGTTTTTGACCATTTTCGCGTAAGTCACGAAAATCTTCTGATCATGAGAACTTACTCGTGCATAGATAGCAACGGCCGCTGAGCTTGCTGCCACATGCGCCCAGGAGCACATGATACAGCCAAGCCACCGATTTTGTGGCTACTTTAACACCACATCTCGCGAATTTAGTGCAAACATCTGTAATTTATAATTTTTCCCGTGTTTTTCAAACAAGCCGAACAACCATCAAAAAAACGGCATTTAATGACAGCTCCTAACCAACTGAAATTACGAGATTTCAAAAAATCACCTAAAGCTTTTTCCTGGCCATGACGATGCCGTTGCGAGACTGAAAAGAGAGGGGTCCGATCATCCATTAAGGGCGGTCCCATGGGCAAGGTCAGAGACACAACAAAAATTAATGTGCGCAAACGCAGTGCAACGTTTGCGAGTAGTGTTTTGTTAATCGGATCGCTTCTCGGCTTTATCGACAACGCGCTTGCCCAAGGATTGGGTAGTCTACCAATGACTTACTCAGGGAGGCTAACCGAATCTTCTGGTGCGCCAAAAGACGGGCCTGTCGCGATTGAGGCAACATTTTGGACCGCAGAGATTGACGGGACACAACTCGGGCAGTCGTTCGAGTTCGCCAATGTGAGACTGAACCAGGGGGTATTCTCACTTTACTTCCCGTTCGTGTCTACCCAGGTACAGGATATCTTCCGCGATGGCACGGAGCCTGTATTTATCGAAATCTCGTCGAGCGGTAAGACCTATCCGCGGCAGAAATTTAACTACATCCCTCTTGCCATGCGGATCCCTGTTGATAACAAAACCTTGTCCTTTGACACGTCGAGTGGGCACCTTGGTATTAAAAATGCGAAGACAGCCACCAGCGGCAACGTACTAGTCAGCGATGGCACGGGTGGCGTCAAGTGGGACAGCCTTAGCTCAACTAACCTGACAGCCAAAACCCAGGCCGGCGGAGAGCCCGCAGCCGATCAAGTACTGACCTTCAAAAGCGGTAAGTGGGTAGCGGCAAGCTTGCCGCCGGCGGCGGCGTCTGGCAACTACCTAACGGGACTAACCGGCGATATCGTGGCAACGGGCCCGGGCACTGGCACTGCAACTCTGGCAACTGTTGCAACGCCTGGCACGGCGACTAAAGTAACGTTCGATGCGCAGGGTCGAGTGCGATCGGGGACGAGTCTTGTAGCTGCGGACATCACTGCAGCATTAGGTTTTGCTCCGCTAAACAAAGCTGGCGATACGGTGACTGGCGATTTATCTGTGTCACAGTTATCACTCCCAGCGACCACAGCCCCAGCACTGAGTAGTAGCGGACAAGGGCGGATTTATTTCG
Organism: Deltaproteobacteria bacterium; assembly: GCA_016874735.1. Classification (NCBI taxonomy): domain Bacteria; kingdom Pseudomonadati; phylum Myxococcota; class Myxococcia; species Deltaproteobacteria bacterium. Next base: position 56 of record VGTI01000160.1, on the reverse strand, counting down.
ATCAAGGTACAAACGAATTTAAGGTCTCGCAAAATGGGAGCGCCTACACCAAGCTC
>VGTI01000159.1 GCA_016874735.1 Deltaproteobacteria bacterium | reverse complement strand
CGACAAATCCTGGGACATCGGAGCAGTGGACGCCTCGACCTGTGGTCGAGATCTTTGCACTGACGCAGGAGCCTGGAGCATCGGTGAATCGGCGCTCTGCGCAGAAGGTTGATAGGGACAAAAACTCTTGCGTCAGATGGGCATCCGCTCACTTCGTCTCAGCCCGGAACTTGATCACAACGTCCAAAGGCAGCCCAGTTAATTCGGCGACCTTGGCATCAGGCAGCTTGTTTGTCTCGGGCGCGGTAAGTAGCGCCTTCAGAAAAGCTAGGCTGGCATCTTCCTTACCCTCGGCCTTACCCTTACGCCTAGCTTCGTCCATGAGCGAGTCCCAGTGAAGCCGGGACTTCTCGCGGATGCGAGCAATTTCGCGGGCCTCGTCCTCGGCGGAAAGTTCTTCTAAGGCGACTTTGGCGTCTTTGAGCTCTGGGATCGACATACACGCCTCCTCTACTGACTGGCTAGATGGGTCGGCCAGAAAGCCTAGCCATGCTCCTAGACTTACATCATCGGGCGGGAGTTGTCTTGTCTGCCAAAGACGAAAGGCCTTCCCGATCTCGTAAAACTTGATCTGCATCTGACCACTTAGCTCCGCCTTAAAGACCGCTGGACCGTCGTCGTCCTGATGCAGCGAAAATCCCACCGCAAATTCATCTGGCCTGGCGGGAAAGAGATCCTCGGCTAGGAGGAAAATAACGATCACCGGCCTAAGCAGGCTATAAAAATCTCCCGCCCCAAGCTCCGTAGCGTACATCCTTGAGGCGTAGTAAAGGGCGCGCTTGGCCAAGGACTCATGCGGAGCCATCTGCATCTCGATATCGAGCAAGGTGCCGTCATCTAGTTTGACATGGATATCCAGAATCGTACCCTTGTCGTCAATCAGCAGCTTAGGGATGTGAGGATTTTGCACCTCAACCGACGTTATCTTACTCGCCGGTTTTAAGATGGCGTTTAGTAGGCCAATCAAAGCGCCATGACCGCGTTTGCGCGCAAATAACATCTTAAACACAACATCCAGAGTGGGACGGAGTAGCGCTGGCTTCTCTATCATGTGATGACTCCTCTGCAATGCCGCGTACGAGATTAATTTTTTGATCACGGCGGTGCAGAGCATTGACTAAATGCGAACTAAAGTCGAACGACATGGGTCTTATTAAGAGAGATGTCTTGGAGCGACCTGTACAGAGAGAACCTCTACCAACCACTCAGTGATCAAATCAGACATCAAAACTGGAAGCTCCTTTCTCCCTCATTCCGCGCCGTGGTCTAGCGAGACTTATGCATTGGACCACGGAGACGCGGAATGAGGGAGAAAGGGAGGGTCTAGGCGGCACAACAGCGGACGGGGAACGAGTAGGGCTCCATAAGGAATTGGAATTTAGGCAGAATATCGCCGCGTTTTGGACAAATTAACAACTACCTCTGACCTAAGTTAAGACGTAACCAGAAACCGCCGATACTCTGAGGGGACACGCAAGTCACGATGAATATAGGATCCAACCATGGGTGCTAAGGCCAACCACAGCAAAGTCGAGTTGATGGTGAATTATAGAGAGTTCTTTCAACGCGTGGGCGCGATAAAAAACTACTACGAACTAGAGCAGCTTGGACTCAAAGGGCATGACCTTAGTGGGTTATTCATCGGTAGCTTGTTACCACAGTTGCTTAGATTCCTCTCAGATCATCCAAATTATCACTTGATTTCGAGCACCGGGATTGGTCGTTTTGCTAATCGATTTTGCGAAAATGCTGATGCGTATCTGATTGCGAAAGGCGACAGAGATCCTTTATTAGAACTTAACTTCCTACTTGATCCGCAGTGGCCACTCATTTACGAGGAGGGGATGGCTGCGGCTATTGCCGAAATTAATCAGGTCAAAAATGGTCGCGATTCCTAGAGCGAGCTTTTGCCGTTCAAAGGCGCTCCTACCAAGCCTAAGAAAATGAAAGTCTGAAATTGATTCGTACATTCCAACACGTGGTGAAGTTAACCCTATAGAGGCCAGCTCACGCGCAATAAGATACTGAAACACAGCATATGCATCGAAATGATCACCTTGATTGAAGTCGAGAGATGCTCGCAAGAGCGTCTCATCCTCAATTGCGAGCGGTTGAACAAATGATCGCCGCAATCCGCCTCATTTATGGGGCGGTCTAGGCGATCTCAAGGGATTCGCGTTAGCGAATCCCGTCGCTGCTACTCTCTTACTTACCGCCTGATTGTCCTGTCCACGTCTTGTCTTCATTTCGCTTTCGGTTAGCAAACCGTTGAGACTGATCAATGTGTTTTTTCTCAGAGGG
>VGTI01000158.1 GCA_016874735.1 Deltaproteobacteria bacterium | reverse complement strand
GTTGCCGCCCAATTCTTTATTTACGTCGGACCATTTTTGATTAATTCGGCAGAATTATCCGGTTATTGATCTGAATTCCCCTCGCTTGCAGCAACCTCATATGTCTCCGTGCGCTATCACGTCCCCTAAACCCTGCCCTCCTCCCTCATTCCGCGCCTCCGTGGTCAAATACTGAAGTCTCTTTGGACCACGGAGGCGCGGAATGAGTGAGAATGGAGATTCTTGTTGTCGCTGCACTAGCTGGTCGAGCAGCAGCCTCTCGAGTTTTCGGTCAAAGACATCATACACAGCACCGCCCATGTCGTTCGCTTTTGCCGCAAACTTCTGTCATCTTTGAACTACTGACGTCTTTTGTACGCTTAGTTAGGATCGGCGTGATGGGAAAATTTGAGCAGCGAGTAGGTACCACTAGGTCTGAAAAAGCAATACTCCAGCCCGTAAATATCGACGACAAGACTCTTGCGGCATTGACCAGTGACTTTGGCCCGCTTGATCATTTTGATGCCTACGCAGTGTTCCAGTATTTACTGGCCTGTGAATTAGCGAGTCTTGGTAAAGATTCGCAGCGTGTAATCGTTTACGAGGAGATTGCAACGTTTCATTTAAAAAATCTGTCCGATATTCAGCTAAAAGATCAAAAGAAACTGCTAGGACTTGCGACTATTTTTGATGTTATTAAGTTCGGCAATAGCCGCAGCCATCCCCTCCTCGTAAATGAGCGGCCACTGCGGATCAAGTAGGAAGTTGAGTTCCAATGCGGGGTCTCGGTCTCCTTCGGCTATGAGGTAGCCATTGGTATCGGCATCTTCAGATAAGCGGTTGACAAAGCGATCTTTGCCGACACTAGACACGATATGATATTTTGGATGGTCCTTCACGAAATTCTTTAGCATGGGTAATGAGCTACAACAAAAAATGCCCGAGAAGTCATGTCCCGTGAGTCCAAGTCGGACTAGCTCATAGAAGTCCTTAACTGCACCCACACGGCGGAAGTATTCTGCATAATCCACCATTAATTCGACTTTGCTTTGGTTGGCTTTAGCACCCATGTTTGGATCCTATGTTCACCGGGATTTGCGTGCACCCTCAGAGTATCGGCAGTTTCCTGCCTCGGCTTAATTTGGGTTTACGAAATGGTCTAAGTAATTGAAGAATCCTCCGTCAGTAAAACGACTTCCAACTTACCCAATTTCCTCTCTCCGTGGTCAAATAAACACTCGGTAGATCACGGAGACACGGAATGAGGGAGAAAGGAGTTTCCTGTTATCGCCGTGATAGATGGCCGTGCCGCATCCTCTCGGAATGTCGTTCCAAGACATCATACACAGCACCGCCCATGTCGTTCGACTTTAGTTCGCATTTAGTCAATGCTCTGCACCGCCGCGATCAATCGATAAATCTCTCGCGCAGCATTGCAGAGGAGTCATCACATGGTAGAGAAGCCAGCGCTACTGCGCCCCACTCTGGACGTTGTGTTTAAGATGTTATTTGCGCGCAAACGCGGTCATGGCGCTTTGATTGGCCTACTAAACGCCATCCTAAAACCGGCGAGTAAGATAACGTCGGTTGAGGTGCAAAATCCTCACATCCCTAAGCTGCTGATTGACGACAAGGGTACGATTCTGGATATCCATGTCAAACTAGACGACGGCACCTTGCTCGATATCGAGATGCAGATGGCTCCGCATGAGTCCTTGGCCAAGCGCGCCCTGTACTACGCCTCAAGGATGTACGCTACGGAGCTTGGGGTAGGTGATTTTTATAGCCTGCTTAGGCCGGTGATCGTTATTTTTCTGCTGGCCGAGGATCTCTTTCCCGCCAGGCCAGATGAATTTGCGGTGGGATTTTCGCTGCATCAGGATGACGACGGTCCAGCGGTCTTTAAGGCGGAGCTAAGTGGTCAGATGCAGATCAAGTTTTACGAGATCGGGAAGGCCTTTCGTCTTTGGCAGACAAGACAACTCCCGCCCGATGATGTAAGTCTAGGAGCATGGCTAGGCTTTCTGGCCGACCCATCTAGCCATTCAGTAGAGGAGGCGTGTATGTCGATCCCAGAACTCAAAGACGCCAAAGTCGCCCTAGAAGAACTTTCCGCCGAGGACGAGGCCCGCGAAATTGCTCGCATCCGCGAGAAGTCCCGGCTTCATTGGGACTCGCTCATGGACGAGGCTAGGCGTAAGGGCAAGGCAGAGGGCAAGGCAGAGGGCAAGGCAGAGGGCAAGGCAGAGGGCAAGGAAGATGCCAGCCTAGCTTTTCTGAAGGCACTGCTTACGTCGCCCGAGACAAACAAGCTGCCTGATG
>VGTI01000157.1 GCA_016874735.1 Deltaproteobacteria bacterium | reverse complement strand
AGATCCAGCGACTAGGTTGTTGAGTTCGAAAGCCGAAAAGAAGTTGGGTACTGTGCGGCTCGTGCCATCTTTACGCAGGATCACTTTTGTCGAGCTGCGGCGTAGTGCCGTTACTTGAGTCTCTTTGGCATAGTTCCAGACGAAGTTGACCGACCTGGCCATAGCGGTCAGTTTACGCCCGGTGCTGCCGCTATCTTTAATGCGGAATTTCCATGTGGTAAGCATGATCTATCGTCCTGCTACGGAGCAGTCTTTTGTAGCAGAATGCTATGAATCTTTCGAGCGACACGTGATGTGGGCACAACATTTATTTTTGACCTGTCACTCTTTGGTAGGTTGCATGAACACTTTTACTCGCGAGATACTTCGTACACGCTCGGGCGAGTGCCTTATATCTCAGCCGTGAACGACGGAGTTTTACGGCACTTAGGATAAAAATGTCACCGTAGACCTAGAGCCGATCCTTCAAAAAAATGCTGGGCTACTCCTAGGTGTATGGCGGCATCTGGATGACGCGGACAGAGGTCAGCTCACCATAGAGGTACTTACCAGTGAGGCGATCACAACCAGCGCCATTGAAGGCGAGCAACTAGACCGTGCCAGCGTGCAATCGTCACTACAGCGACGCCTTGGACTAGTAGCAAGTCGCACAAGTCGCAAACGGAGTGAAGAGGGAGTCGCCGAGCTGATGGTTTCGGTATACCGCGATTTCAATGCAGATTTAACAAAAGACACTCTGTGTAGTTGGCATGTCATGCTTTGTGGAGAGCGTCGTGATCTTGACATCGTGGGAGATTACCGTCGCCATAGGGAACCCATGGTCATAGTTTCAGGCCCTGAACACGAGCCTCGTGTCCATTTTGAAGCTCCTCCTTCGGAGCGGGTACCAGCAGAAATGGAGGCTTTTATCGACTGGTTTAATGCGAGTGGACCATCGCGCGAGCATGCTCTTCCACCGCTCGTGCGAGCCTCAATAGCTCATCTCTATTTCGAGACTGTCCATCCATTTGAGGATGGCAATGGTCGTATCGGTCGCGCTCTAGTGGCCAAGTCTCTTGCCCAATCTTTGCAGCAGCCAATATTGTTTGCACTCTCTGAAGTATTAATGGAACGGCGTCGCCGCTACTACGATATGTTACAAAAAGCGAGTAGGTCGCTGCAAATCGATGAATGGATCCAATACTTCGGACAGATGGTCTTAACCGCGCAGGAGTCTGCCATTGCAGCAGCTGAGTTCGTAATCGCAAAAAATAAATTTTTGACTCATCACTCGAGTGATCTCAATGGACGCCAATTGAAGGCGCTCGCTAAAACGCTTAATGCTGGACCCGGCGGATTTGAGGGCGGCCTAAGTGCTGAGAAATATATCAGCATCACGCGAACCTCACGTGCAACAGCAACTCGTGACTTAGGCGCTCTAGTGGCTATAGGAGCGTTGACCAAGACTGGTAGCGGCAAAGGCACGCGTTATCATTTAAAAATAGCCATAGATGAGTCGACTAGTCGAGCATTGTGAAATTTACTTCCGAAAGCCTTCATTCAGAGCTCACGCCTTCTTAAGATAAGCGGCAACTAGCACAATGCGGATGCCGTTTACCTTGCCCTCGACGTACTTGGCGTCATCAGTCAGCGTGATATTTTTAACCACGGTCCCGCGTTTAGCCGTGAAGTTGGCACCCTTGACTTCAAGGTCCTTGATGAGTGTAACAGTGTCACCCTCTGTGAGTACGGTGCCATTACTGTCGACCACCTTTAAGCCCGCATCGTCACCTTGGACCTGGGATGCGGCGACGCTGGCCCATGCCTCAACCTCGGGATCGAGATAAATCTGGCCCAGGAGATCATCGGCCAGCGGATTAGCGCCTAGGGATTTCAAGATGCGGTAAGCTAGTGCCTTGACCGCATCGTGCTCGCTCCAAATACTCTCACGGAGACAATGCCAGTGGTTAGGATTTGACTCTGGTGTAGCTATGGCGTCGGCGCAGGTACCGCACACTAGGACTGTCGATGCGAGTGACGCCGGCAGATTGGGCCTGAGATCATGGACGACGAGGTCATTGGCCGAGCCACAGAGTTCGCATTGATTGCCGGAGCGATTTTCCAGTAATTCTTTGATCATCGGATGACGGATCCTAAGAGAGTTCGTGGGAGCGTGACACCATAACATAATTAGCCTTTGCTAGCCTATCGCGAAGCTCCTATCGCCTACTCAGTTTCACAGGTGCCAAATCCCTGGCCACCGAGCCAATATAAAATTTTACGCCATTTCAGCAATTTAGTGATGGCATAGTTTATGCTCGTAGACCCTCACCAGAACATGTGATCCCGGTCCAAGATTTATCTCCGAATCCTGGCAACGTGAGGCCCCTGAATGCGTCAACTCTTTGCGCGTGCCAACTATATATTCTTTACTTTATTCACCTTCTTTTTCG
>VGTI01000156.1 GCA_016874735.1 Deltaproteobacteria bacterium | reverse complement strand
TGATACGGTTCACGACCGTGACGTCAATGCAGCTCGTAACATTCTCCGCCTCGGACGTGAGGCGCTGACCCACTTGCACTGCCGTCGGGCGGTGCAAGCCTAGGGAATCCCCTTCGTTTACGGGGGGTGAGGACGTCAATACATACCGGCCGAAGATTTACTCGCGGCGAAAAAGAAAGCTCTTCTTTGTTTCTTCGCCGAAATCACCGTCAGATCAAGTAGCCGCGAAGACAACAAAAACGTCGCCTTCACCCAAGAAACCAGCCTAGAGGCGACCAGCTCGGTCCTCGACTGGCAAGGCCTACGTAAAGCTGATACCCCTAACCTATACCGTTGGTCGATTAGAGACGTTAATGACAATTTAAAGCGTCTCGCCAACTCCAACACCAAAAAAATGATTCCCGTGGAAAAAGAGGTGCAAGAAGTCTGGCATTCGCAGGCAATCAAAAAAGAAGTGATCGAAATTAACTCCACTCCCGCTAATGCTACCGTCACCTTTGATGGCGTCGATCATGCCTGTCAAACCCCTTGCAAGCTTGAGGTCTTACACGGCTCGCATGCCATCGCCCTATGGAAGCAGGACTACAGTCGTGTATCCGGAACGATTAGTGTTGACTCTAGTCACGACAAATTCTCGTTTGAGCTGCGCGAAAATATCAGCCGTGTATCGTTCGCAAATTGCCCGGCCGGCACGGAATTTCGCGTTGACGGCAACCGCTTCGCTGTCTCATCAAGTGACGAGCTTAAACTTAGCCCTGGTCACTATGTGCTAGAGCTGGATCATCCCGAATACTACAAAGAGATTCAGAAAATATCTGTCAATCTTGGCGACCGACTTAAAATAACTTGCGGATTTAAGCCCAAGATAGGAGCCGTTGACATTTCGGCACGAAATTCCCTTGACGAACCAGTCAAAGCTCAGGTCGAAGTCGATGGTGTAAGCCTTGGCAAAACCCCATCAACATTTGAAGTAAGAGCTGGATTGCGACGCATCAGAGTCTCTACGCAGGACGAAGCCTGGGAAGACACGATAACAGTCATTAAAAGCGCCACCCTGCCCGTAATGGCACGACTGAAACCGATAGAATCTGAACAGGAAAAGGCATTGCGCCGCGCCTACCAGTCCTTTGCCTTGATGCTGGAAATTGGGTCGATGAACGAAGTAAAGGCAAATGACCGCGCAACTGGTACTAACTACAACTTCGCCGACTGCACGGGCAGCGCTGATCCCGACAAAGGCGATACGCTGCGCCTCATCCTGTCTAAAAATCTTACTAATAAATTTGGCGTCAACGTCGGTTACCTTTCTGGCAAATTCGAAGCCTGCCACATGCAATTCATAGCCAATCAATTCGAACCTGAGATCAAGCGGTTTAGCATCGTCTTTAGCGGTCCCTCAATAGGACTCAACTACGCTCTCGTGAATCAGTGGCAGGGCGAGCAAAATCCGGGTTCCGTCAGTTACACGAGATGGTTTGATCTACGATTTTCTTATATTCCGAGCCTAGCGTTAGACATCGAGAACAAGCAGACTCAAAGTAAAAGTAGCAGCCAACTAAGTGGCATCACTTTAGCCGAGTGCTCTCTAGTGGCGATGACTTTCAAGAGCCTCAAGTTTTCACTCATCAATCTGAGCTATGTAAAGGGCATCGAAAAAGCATATGACAGCGCACTAAAACTGGGAGATTTCTCAACGCTGTCCATTTTTGGATTCGGGCTCGCCTATTAACACAGGTTCGTCGTAGACGGAGGCGCTATCGGTCCTTAGTTTTGAGTCGGCAGCAAATCATTTTCTCAAACTCGCGCCTGACATACTGCTTCCCGCTGCTATGATCTCAGACCATCCGCAAAATCCGCTTACAACAAGCGGAAACATCATGAGGATCTAGAACTTTACAACGGTCCAGCTACAGTAAGCGTTGTACCCACCAAGATTGTTGCGACAAGTCCCCGTTACAGCATCCCCGGCACTGAGGTAGCGATATATGGTAAAACTCGCTCCTTGACAGTTCGTAGACATGTAAGTGAAACCAACTTCTGTCCCATTTACCCACAATTTAACCTCATTAGTACCAGAAAACGAACCACAAGCATGTGTGAAACCAGTCATCAAATAATTGCCGCTCGCGGCCACCGTAAACTCGCTTTTTGTTGGATTGCTTGCCAGCAAAGTATTTGAATTTACGGTTACATTGATGCTCACATGAGTGTTGCCTGTGGTGTTCCCACTCATAGTAAGCCCGCCCGCACTTGCAGCGGCACTAGTTTGGGTAGATCCGTCAGGAAACTTAACTCCGCCGCTTGTTGATTCAATGACGCCATTCACCGAGATTTTTGCGCCTGGATTTGTGGTGCCAATGCCGACGTTGCCGGTAGCCAACATCGTCATCACTGGTGTGGAACGAACACTGCCCGGAGTGTAGTAATCGACAGCGTCGGTGGTCCCCCAGTATGTCCTAATTAAATTATTAGTGCCTCCCACCC
>VGTI01000155.1 GCA_016874735.1 Deltaproteobacteria bacterium | reverse complement strand
TGGTTACTGTGGGAGATGCCCAGGCGAGTTTGCCCGTAGCATCTTTGGTCAGAAAGTACCCGCTACCCGAGGCGGCACCGACGGCGAGTGTGAGTTTACCGTCGCTGCCAAACTTGATCGTCTGCTCGTCGACAGGAATCCTGAGGGCGTAGGGTACGTAGGAAAACTTCTGCCGCGGGTAAACTTTGCCATTAGCGGTGATCTCGATAAATACGGGATCGTCACCACCACCGCCAAACATGAGCGCAGCATCCTCGGAACTAAAAACCAGGTCGATAAGGAACGTACCATTGATGAGCTGCACCGCCGGGAACTCTATGGTTGGTCCACGCTGGGTACCCTCGATCCCCTCGGACCAAAACTTGGCTTCCATCGGCACCGTGCCTTCAAGCGGCGCGCCATTGGGCTGCGTCAGGCGGCCCGAGTAACTCATGGTGATCGTCGTTGCCCAAGCGGTGACTGACGAGAATGCGAGACTAAACAGAATCACATGTACCGCAACTAGCAGGAATCTGCGTAGCGATATGGACCTTGTCAGTGATGTGGATAGTCTCGGTTTCATCAGGGTGCCTTCGGTCGCGGGTGTCGTTAGTTGCAACCCTAGGAGGGCCCTAACGAGGTGCATCCTCCGCCCATTTGAGGATACGATCGGTGCCCTGGGGCTAAACTTGAGGTTTTTTGTTAAGGGCCCGATATTGATTGGTATTTTTGGGGGATTTGGGCAGGTCTCGGGTGGGGGTGTCAAACGAATGATCAACGGAGTTTGCCAGTGACTGGCAAATTTAGCGCGTCAGTTGTCGGCGATCAGGGAAAGATCTGCACTGCCGTACGGATAATGGACTTAACAAATTCTGATTGCAGAGCTGGATCGGTTGGAGCTAACAGCAAATCGACGCGGCATTCTCCGATCTTTTTTTGAATCGCCACGAGCATGGCACGGCGCTTGGATTTCAGCTGTGGTAGCGAATCATTGGGTACAAGCAGTAAGAGATCGATATCTCCTCCTCGCTTAGTATCATCGGTGCGACTACCGTAGAGTAGGAGTGCCGTACGACTCTGTCGCCAGTTGTCTGCGCCTACCACTTTCGACAAGGCGGCGACAATACCTTGTAGGCGAGCAGAATCTAATCTCATGGTAATTTACTACATATATTTAAGACTACGGGCGTCAGTCGCCTAAGAACTTCGAGATTTTGCTGGATATCATCGTCTTCATGTTCATGGACAATAATATTGCGAAAACCGCGAAATTCCATCCATTGATCTGCTGATTCGATCAGCCCCAGCTTTTCACCATAATCCGCAAAATCACGAACGCTCCCGGCAAATCCAGGATCTTCCTTTAAAACTACCGCGCGCAGATATTTAGTTAAAAATAAGTCAGGCTACTCGTCTCTAGCTCAAACCCATTGGTCACATCCGTTTTTTACTGCACGACAACCTTTGACCCAATAGGTATTGCGGCGGTTCCCCTAATTCCTACCGCGCCCGCTTCACCTGGCTCGGCCGATGGGAGCAGTCTAAATTCGGCAAAAATCCCCCAACTCCGTGTCTTGGTCATGAACACCAGAGCCTCAGGGCTAGCAGAAGTGAAGGCGAGCCCTTTATCGCTATATTTGAGCACAGCACCGTTAGTCATAGTCGTGACGCGGTCGGCCGATCCCGCGACGAGGACCAGGTCGTCTTTGACGCCGACCACCACGCCATCATAAGCGAGAGATCGCAAGATCCAGGTGACGAGCTTGCCAGGATCGCTTGCTACGCCGGCTGGGCCCGGAGCTTCCGCTAGGATCGCCGTCTGCTTGTCGGTCATCGTGATGATTTGCCATGGTCTCCCGTCGTAGCGCGCAACGATCAAGAGATCTGGAGCGAGTATGTGCATGGCGTTATATGTCCGGCTATTTTCATCCGCAGCAGGGTAGGGGACATCGTTGATGAGATAGGTTTGCCGTGCATCCTCGGGAGACATGAGCTCCATAAAGCTCTGTATATTAAACTGCTGACTGTCTATGGCCACGAAGGTCGGCACTTGGGGAGTTGTGAGATACTGCACCAGTAGTATCTTATGCGGTATCGCCGCAACTGCCGCCACCCGCTCGGGCTTAGTCTCCTGTGACCAGTCGGGAGCCGTTGTTGGCGCTGGCCTCGATTGACCAAGGGCCGAGCCGGCGGCTAGCGCGTATAGACAGACGAGTCTACCAAGCGAGTGCAAGTCCACCTCCGACCATGGCCAGGCTAAGGCTTATCGATTTCAGGGCGGCCTCTCTCGTGCCGTCTGGGTACTGCTTTGCTAGTTGAATCCGTTCGTAGACGCCAAAACCCAAGATAGACCAATGTATGGGTCCTAGAGTGGCTACGTTTACTAGCAAGTCAGAGCCGGCTCGCACATCATTGATCTTGGCCGCGGTCGCCGCAGACCCCGCAATACTGCTAAAGTCAGCACCTAGCCATAGGCGGAGCAGAGCGCGCGATGTGAATTGCTTCTCCACTCCCAGCTCGACACCGGTGCTGAGACTACTGGCAAAGTTGAAGTCGTAGGCAGCCACTGTGTCATAAGTCGGGGCCAGTTTAAACTGTGACTTCATCGACCAGACGCCAATTTTCGGCACAAAATCGATGCGATCAATGAGACCCGATAACTTCGTATCATAGAGGTCGATCCCCAGTGCCCATCCAAGCACTGTGCGGCTGCCGGAAAAGCTGGTGGGACCGAAGGCTGCCTCTTCACTGAT
>VGTI01000154.1 GCA_016874735.1 Deltaproteobacteria bacterium | reverse complement strand
AGCCTCCTTGGACTCGCGCTAGCTACGTTGGCGGGTCTTTTTTGTGTCCGGGAAATGCCCCTAGCAGCGGTAACTCTGTGGTGGGCGAGTCGATTACTTGACGGTACCGATGGCATATATGCGCGGGCGACAGGGCAGACGAGTGAATTTGGCGCTTATCTCGATATTGTTTGTGACATGGCCGCCAACACGCTCATGGTGCTTGCATTTATGAGGGCCTTCCCCGCACTTCGATGGGAGTGGTCCCTCGTTCTGTCGCTTTACATCCTGTGCATTACTAGTGCGCTGGCTCTTGGGGCACTGGAAGAAAAGCGGCGGCTACATCGAGTGGATAATCGTGGACTCCGTCTTGCTGCCGGCTTGGCAGAGGGCGGTGAGACCGGAATTGCCTACACGCTGTTTTTATTATGTTCCAGCGCCATAGTGCCTTTGGTCCATGTGTGGATAGCGCTACTGGCGGTGACAATCGTTTCGAGGACCATGCTTGCGCGGCGTATTCTTTCGCTAGAGGCCACAGTCCGCGTCGTTGAGGAGCCCGTATGACGGTTAGATATGTCCATCCTGCAACTACCGACGGTGACAAAATTATACTTATTATTGGCGCGGGATTTGCCGGTCTCAACGCAGCCAAAGCGCTCGCCCATCAGCCGGGAGTGCAGGTGATTCTGATCGACAAGAAGAATCACCACGTGTTTCAGCCACTGCTCTATCAGGTGGCGACCGCCGCGCTAAATCCGTCTGACATCGCCATGCCAATCAGATCGCAGTTCACCAATGCCGATCGTGTCGCTGTGCACTGGGGAGTGGTTACCGGTGTAAACTTAAAGGATAAATATGTCACAGCCTGTGACACAAGCTTGGCTCCGGACACGACTGTTGAGATAGTCTACGACTATCTGATAGTCGCGTGTGGGGCCCAACATAGCTATTTTGGTCACCCTGAGTGGGAACCGTTCGCGCCCGGGCTTAAAACGCTAGAGCATGCCACCGAAATCAGACGCCGGTATTTAGCAGCATTCGAAAGGGCGGAGAACATCCCTGATCCGGAGCAGCGTGTCCCCTATCTAACCTTTGTCGTCGTTGGTGCTGGCCCAACCGGTGTTGAACTTGCGGGAGCGATGGCTGAGATCAGTAAAACTGTGATCGTCGATGACTTCCATCACATCGACCCATCCCAGGCTAGGGTCGTATTGATCGAGGCTGGGCCGCGTGTGTTATCTGCATTCTCAGATGAGCTCTCGCGGCAAGCTGAGCGTGATCTGAAAGCTCTAGGTGTTGAGGTACTAACCTCTACGCGTGTGGAGAACGTCGGTCCTGAGGGCGTGATCGCTAATGGAACCTTTATCCCCTCGCATTGTGTATCTTGGGCGGCGGGAGTGGAGGCGTCAAAGTTACAATTTACGCCGCAGCAAAAGCAGGACCGAGCAGGACGGATCCTGGTCACGCCGACCCTGTCTTTGCCCGAGTTTCCTGAGGTCTTTGTCGTAGGTGACATGGCAGCGGTCGAGGCATCTCCGGGTAAATTTGTACCTGGTTTGGCGCCGGCTGCAATCCAGCAGGGAAAATGCGCAGCGAAGAATATTGCTAAGCTACTAAAGAGTCAGCAGGCTCAAAGCTTTCACTATTTAGACAAGGGCATGATGGCCACCATTGGTAAAAAGAAGGCAGTGGTTGAGGCGGGTAAGGTACGCCTCTCGGGTTTGCTGGCTTGGTTAGGATGGCTTTTAATTCACGTCTTGTATTTGGTTGGATTTAAAAATCGTGTGGCAGTACTGCTCCAGTGGGTGTGGAGCTATGTTTTTTCCAAGCGTGGCGCACGACTAATTACGGATGAAGCCTGGCAGTCGCGTTGATCGCTTACCTGATAGATTTTTTGCGAGCGAATGACGAATCAAAGGTAATCGATCAAGACTAATGTGCATTCGGAAGAAATATTGATAATTCGGTCTTTGTTGTTTTTGCCAGCTCTCACGGTCACTCGATTTGAGCCAAGATCAACATCACCAACCCGGAGACTACAAATTTCTCGGTTCCTCATACCAGAATACGCCATTAAACATATCATCGCCTTTTCGCGGATGTTTTTTGACGACTGGATTAGGCGCGAAACCTCGGATTCTGTTAGCACGCCCTTGATGACGCGTTTGGGTTTCTTTGGTCTACCCAGGCGGATGGTGAAACCGCGCTGCCTGCAGTAGTGCTCAATTACTTAAGCTGCGTGAGTATCCCTCGACTGTGGTTCGCGCAAGTCCGCGGTCGACAATCAAGTATTCCTCAAATTTCTTCAAAACGTTTTTTAGCTTCTGCTTGTGCATCCGACACTCCGCAGGTGAAAAAGTGAACTCCAGGTTTGGAGTTCAAAAGGTTCGGCAGGCAAAGCAAGAAGGAGGCCAACCAACATAACTATGTACTCAGGTAGTGCAGTTTGCTTATCCAGCTAACGTTGGTTGCACATACTTTGGCGTTGTCCCAATGCCGACAGAGTCAAAAAACCACTCAGATTTTAGTTAGCTCATCGATTCCCTGCCGCCACGGCAAGGCGCGAACAGCGCCGATCATCTGAGCTACTGGATCCCTAGACAGAAGTAGGCACTGCGCGCCGGGAAAATCCTTACTAAACTGAATTAGGGCGCTTGCGTCGTTTTCGCTGACCCGGTCGGTTGACTTAATTTCAATCAGACAAAGTGGCAAGCTCGGTCTTTGTACTACTAAATCTATCTCAACATCACGGTCGGTGAG
>VGTI01000153.1 GCA_016874735.1 Deltaproteobacteria bacterium | reverse complement strand
GCCGGGCCTTTGGCTACCGCAACATGGATTACTTCAAACTCAAAATCATGCAGGTCTGTGGCTACCTGCGCTCTAGGGTCCTGGAGAGCCAGCCCTCAAGGACTTAAACTTTTTTGCAGATGAGGGACTTCTTTTGCAGCCGATGTGGGTTCCGGGTATTTCTCGGACTTTGCGTTTGGAGGCTGCGATATGAAGGACGAGAGCGAGATTCAGGTTGCAAGAACTAACTCAATAACGTGAGGATAAAATTAGCGCTTAAGACGTCGACAGATATCATGCAGTTCGCAGCCAAGCTGTGCGAAGACATCCTCGTCGAGTAAGGCAGCATTGGGGTTGATCCATGGGTTGAAGGTTAAGTATGGGTCCTTGTCCCCGCGGGCAAGGTAATAAAAAGCTGCGTCATCCATGAAGCGATTTACAGTGCGGAAGCTCTTACAGTAGGAGACAATGTGGAACCCACGAGCTTCTGCACAAACACTCATCATGACCTTCAACTGCGATGGACCTAGATCGCCAAGTAAACCGGTGGATTCCAGGCCGTACCAGGCAAGCTCATGCAGATCAGTGATTTTTTGAACGCGTCGATGAAACTCCTCAGGGCTCACCAAGACTTCAGTATTATTGGGGTATACTACTCCGGCCACTAGGATTCTCCACGTTGTGAATCGTCATTGAAAAGCTATGCGTTTTTGTCGTCTTTAAATCTGAGGGACATAGCGGAAACAATCCAACTATCGGTGGGATTATCGGTTAGTCTTGCGAAAAGTTAAGGTGTTTGCCATCTTTGATGGATAATTTTTGTGATTATCGATTGATAGGCCCCGTGTTTTTTGTTTGTGTCCGCACACAAAAAGCTCAGTTTCAGCGTTGCCTCAGAGTCCGCAGACTAACTGCGAAATCACCTGACCCATATCTCAACATTATCGATCCCAAAGGATTCATCACTGGCAGCCTGATCAAGAGTAGAGCCTACTAGCACCCTTAGCGAGTTGCCTGTGTGGCTGATACGGCTTTCTGTTGCTGCGACGTGTTCTCCTGTAGCCACACCGCAGATATTACTGAGAGCGGCCGCGGTACCAAGATGTGATTTATAGTAGGTGTTGATCCCACCAACTTGGATATAAGCGGATTCACCGTCCCATGTGTCGATGAAGTAGTACGTAAGCTTCACCATAACTTCAGTGTGAGCTATGCCCGTTAGGTCGTAGTCTTTATAGACATTACCGCCAGCGAAAACATTGTATCCGCCCAGTATCGTCGCAGAGCCACAAGTGGTGCGTGTGTTATTTAGCCATCCGGTGGCATTGGATTCAAAGTCCTCACGATAGACCAGTTTAAAATCTTGGAGCGTGTTGTAAACGATCGCGCCTGTGGTTCTGATGTTTCCAGTTACATCAAGCTTTTGTGCCGGGGCTGTTGTGCCTACGCCGATATTGCCGCCAAAATAATTCGTGGCCGAAGTGCTAGTCTGATAAATAGCGTAGTCATTGGTCACAGTGCCCCCAGTCGTAGGCGCCCTAATGATTAAACCATAGCTGTTCGTGATGGTGCCACCTTCAGCATATGGCTGTATGTTTATCCCTATAGCATTTACAGTCGTGCGATTGGTGGTGCCCAGATGCCCGTAACCTATCCAAGTTCCGAATAAACCGCCTAAACTACCGGTATCAGCAGCACTTGTACGCCAACTTCTAGTGACAGTGCCATAAATGTCACCTCCGTTAGTCACGCCACTGTCAATGAGAGGTTCCGCCACAGACTCGGATCCGGCCGAATAAAACGACCCGTTAGCGGTCGACCGAAGCAGCGAGTATGAGTAAAGGTTTCCACCTGGAGTAGTATTGGCGACATCGTTGAATAAATGTAGCTTGGCACCCGGACTCGTGATACCGATACCGACGTTGCCGGCATTGGTCACTACCAACTTCTCGCTTCCGTTGTATGCAATGGCGGTTCGTCCTCCGGCTGCACCGATATTATTCAAGTAGAAGACGCTATCGGCTCCGCCATCAAAGGCAAGATCAACGTAGGCACCCCCGTAGGCCAATTTGCCAAAGACTGTATCCGAAACTTCTAGCTTTGCAGTTGGTGCCGGAGTCCCAATTCCGACCTTTCCACCATCTGGCTGCAAAAGCAAATTGAGTTGATCTGGTGCATAGGTCGCTCTATCCGACCAATGAGAATCAACATATGTCTGAAAGCTGAAGGAATTGTTTGCCTGTTGGTAAATGGCCACACCGTCACCTGAATCCGTGTCACCAGCTACGTTGAGTCGCGCATAAGTCGCAGTCGTCCCAATCCCGACGTTGCCATCCCGGTTGATAACCATTCTTGTCTGCATAACATCAGCAGTATCCTTAGTATTAAAAAGCAATTTACCGCCGTAATATGGCGAACTATCAAAGTCCCGCGCTCCCTGAACTTCTGACCTTACGCCGGTCCCGTCGTCAAAGTAACCGAATTGAAGTTTTGCTAGTTCGCCATTTGAAACCGGACTCGTGATTTTTAAACTACTCATCGCGCCAAACCTACCGTCTGAAATTTCGAGTTTAGCAGCAGGCACCATCGTCCCTACCCCGATATTACCGTTCGCAGCAACAAGCTGACTCGAACCAACCACAAGTCCATTAGCTGGCAGGTTGAGCGTGCCACTCATTGTGTCGCCTGTGCGGTCGACCTTAGTCGAGGCATCTCCCGTGGCACTAACTGTGACTCCTCCGGCGGTGTTGCTGATATTGATGCCTGTGCCAGCAGTTAAAGTAGCCAGGGTATACCCCGATCCGTTACCTATAGGGATCTGACCATTTGTAGGTGTCGCAGCTAAGCCTGTACCACCGCGGCCGA
>VGTI01000152.1 GCA_016874735.1 Deltaproteobacteria bacterium | reverse complement strand
CATTTATACAATTAACGCCCATGGCGCTGTAACGCTCCACCGAATCGTGCGGCTCGATGGCTTTGACCACACGCTGGACGCGTTCCATCACTTGGGCAAAATCATACTTAACTTCAATCTCAGCTAGACCCAATTCTTTAGCCTTGAGCCCCATTGCCACAGCCTTCGCTGAACGAATCAACGCCTTGCTCGGGACACAACCGGTATTGAGGCAGTCGCCGCCCATCTTATGTTTTTCGATTAGGGCCACTTTAGCCTTAACGGCCGCGGCGATGTAGGCCGATACGAGACCCCCCGAACCCGCACCTATGACCACTAGATTGTAGTCATACGATTTGGGCTTAGGAAAGCGCGACTCCAACCTTCTGACCTTGAGCACTGCTAATAACTTTTTTGTTATTAAAGGAAACACCGCAAGCAGCGTGAACGACACGATAAGGTTAGGCGTCATAATCTCATTGAGTGCAGCAATCTTTCCTAATTCTGTACCAGCATTCACATAGACTGCGGTACCGAGGAGCATCCCTACCTGGCTTACAAAATAAAATTGTCTAGCCGAGATACTCGTGAGCCCCATGCCGACATTGATGAGAAAAAATGGGACCACCGGAGCAAGACGTAGCCCAAAAAGGTAGAATGCACCATCGCGCTTGATGCCATCATCAAGTGCTTTCAGCCGCGGGCCAAACTTGCTCTGGACTAGATCACGGAAAAAATAGCGCGCTAATGCGAAGGCTGCTGTAGCGCCAATCGTGCTCGCGAACGATACGATGACGAAGGCTAGACCAAAGCCAAACATAGCTCCACCTGCCAAAGTCATCACCGTCGCACCAGGAATAGACAAGGCCGTCACCAACACGTAGGCCGCAAAATAACCAAGTAAAGTCGTCACCGGATGGTCGTGGTAGTACGCAATCAAATCGGCCTTACTGGCTTGAAGCGCCGCCATCGTTAATTGCTTGGTCGGAGCCATATAGAACAACGCGACGGCCAGGGCTGCTAGTCCAAGCACCATCAGCAGTTTGTTGCGGCGCGCCCCCTCAGGTGGCTGCGCATTCGTCGATTCCTTCCCGTCGTTCATAGTGATACACCTGTCGTGTGGCGGTATGAGTTAGAGGTAGCGTTAAAGACAGTGCCAGTAACCGTCACTTAACTGCAACAGTAACGCGGACCAAGCAGGAGCTAGAATGCGTAAGATCCTAGTTTCACCCAGCAAATACATACAAGGGCCGGGCGAGCTCAGCCATATCGCTGCGCATGCTGCTAAGCTTGGACGTAAAGCGCTAGTTGTAATTTCAGTCAGTGGACAGCAGCGCTTTCACGCAGAACTCACAACGCGCCAGGCGGGCGATGATGCGCAACTCTTATTCGGTGCATTCCAAGGAGAATGCAGTAAAAAGGAAATCAAACGCCTAGAACTTGCCGCACGTGACCAGGGTTGCGACATCGTTATTGGTGTTGGGGGCGGCAAGGCTCTAGACACAGCCAAATGTGTCGCCCACTTTGCCAAACTCCCTTGTATCGTCGCACCTACTATCGCATCGACTGACGCACCGTGTAGCTCCCTAAGCGTGATCTACTCCGATCAAGGCGCATTTGAGGAGTACATCCACTTTGACCGTAACCCTGATCTAGTAATTGTCGACACGCAGGCGATTGCACAAGCTCCGACACGCTTTCTGATTGCCGGTATGGGTGACGCATTGTCCACCCACTTCGAGGCTCGTGCCTGCCAGCGCTCGTTTGCCAAGAATATTCCCGGAGGAAACTCTACAAAGGCCGGTTTCGCTATCGCTAAACTTTGCTATGAGACCTTACTTGAAGACGGCGAGAAGGCCATCGCTGCATCAGAGGCCAAGGCCGTGACGCCAGCGCTAGAAAATATCATCGAAGCTAACACGCTACTCAGCGGCCTCGGATTTGAAAGTAGCGGCTTAGCTGCAGCCCACTCTGTTCACAATGGTCTTACGGCACTTTCAGAGACCCATAAGATGTACCACGGCGAGAAGGTGGCCTTTGGCACCTTGACACAGCTCGTCCTGGAAAACGCGCCTAAATCGGAACTCGCTGAAGTCATTAATTTTTGTTTACGTGTCGGCTTACCCGTCTGCCTTGCTGATTTAGGCGTGACGCACGTAGACCATGAGAGACTGATGGAGGTAGCCACTTTAGCCACGGCTTCCGGAGAGACGATCCATAATTTACCGTTTGTGGTCTCAGCTATCGATGTTTATGCCGCAATCGTGACTGCAGATAAATTGGGGTCTAAAGCCAAAACCAAATTCGTTTCACCGTAAAAATGGCGCCAGCAATAGCCACTTAAGCTTGATAGTCCTCTGATCGCCCTGCCAAGGTTTAAGCCCCAGAGGAAAACTCAGGGGATCACCTTGCGGCAGCGTCTGGTTGGAGCCAAATAAGCGGTCCCAAATGCTAAGATTAAATCCAAAATTATGCAGCTGTTCACGCTCATCGACCGAGTGATGCACACGGTGCATGGCCGGCGTCACGATGACGAACCGCAACCACTTGTCCCACTTCGTCGGTAAGCGACCATTTGCATGATTAAAAATCGCTAGGCCATTCAAGAGAACTTCAAATAGCCATACAGTCTCCGGTGTGGGTCCAAGCGCGAGTACCAACAGTGATTTCCAACTCAGCGACAGTAAAATTTCAACAGGATGAAACCTGAGTGCCGTGGTGCCATCGACATCCTCATCAGCATGGTGAACCAAATGCAAGCGCCATAACCATGGGACCAAATGCGTCACACGGTGTTGCCAATAAATGGCTAGATCGAGGACTATGATTGTAAACAAATCTTTAATGCCTTGAGCCACCTGAATCTGAGGCAGCAAACCGAGCTCATGCCGCGCGGCAAATAGTGCTACCGACATCGCACCGAGCGGCAAAATTAGCCTTTGCACCATTGCTCCAACGATCGCCAGGCCAAGATTGCTAGGCCATCGACTTCGCCGCGGCCACTGAG
>VGTI01000151.1 GCA_016874735.1 Deltaproteobacteria bacterium | reverse complement strand
CTCCCCATGATGCGTGGCAACAGACTAAATATACGATCCCAGATCGCGCCATCCTTAGCGACCACCATGTTTGGCGTCGCCACGAAATTCCTGCGGCTAAGGACAACCAACCTGAGGACTACGTCGCCGTGTTCGACGTGTCAATGAACCGCAGATCGCGCTTTGTATTAGTGGAGAACGGCAGCATCATCGACGACTACACGCGCAACATCGATCACCCCACCGATAGGCGCGTGGGCCATGGGCTGACCACTAATTTTAAATTTCAGTCCGGAGTTTTGCCGCGCACATTATTCGTGTATCAGGACGCCACGACTGTAGCCGGGTCGGCAGTTAGTATCAGGAAGGAAGAGGATTACATCGCCTACAACCGCTTACGCGAGATCTTCATTGGACTCATTTCGGGGATAACGTTTGGCCTAGCGCTCTACCATGCCATTTTGGCAGTTAAGATTCGTGAGCGTCTCTACCTTTATTACTCTATCTTTCTCACTGCCTCTCTAGGGGGCGTTGCCTTTGCCTCCGGAATTCTCAATATTGTCGCCGAATCCTTCGGCTTTACCTTCACCCAAACTTGTAATGCTACGGTCGCGTGTTTTTTTGTAGAAAATGCTGTCTTTGATTTATTCCAGTATCGTTTCCTCCAATTGGAGCAAAGGCAACATTTCATCGCTAAAAAGCTTATTCAGGCAAGCATTTGGTTTAGCGTCGCCGGAGTAGCCGCCATGTTTTTCTTAAAACCAGGCGCCGCGACCCTACTCTTCGCGATCCTTTGCCTACCATTGTCGGCTAGCAAAATTCGCCGACTGGCGCGCAACATACCTGACCCCATTGCCTTCAAGCACGTCGCCATGAATGCAACATTCTTGTCCGGTTGGACCCTTGCCATTGCCCTTTTGGCTAACTGGCTCGAAGTATCCGCGCTCAAGCTCTTCCTTTTTGAGATCACAACACTCGCAACATGTGTGATTTTCTCGTCATTCCTAGGCCGAAAGATCCGCGCTCTCGAGGACCAGCGGCAGGAGCTGATCGCCAGATTGACGCGTCGTCAAACCTCAACTACATCCTCGGGTTTTGACAGCGAAGCGACGGCACCACATACTGAACAAACCAACGTTGCCATCATGTTTGTGGACGTTGTGACATTCTCGCAACTAGCGTCACCACTACCCTCCCGCATGGTGTTTCAAGAGCTCGCACGGCTCATGGGTGCCATCAGCGAACTCATCCAAAAACACGGGGGCGTCATCGACAGATCTTTGGGGGACGGGCTGCTCTGCTTTTTCCCAATCCACTCTACTGATGAGTTTGGCGAAAACTCGCTACGTGCGTTCCGTGCCGCCTGTGCCATTCAAGCCTTTATTGTCGATAAATTTGCCGATGACACGCGTCGTTCGAAAGACAAACTAGTGATGCCCGTGCGCATCGGCCTACACACATCGCAAGTCGTCATTGGTAATTTAGGTGGCGAAGCGCGCGTCGATTTCACCATGATCGGCACGGGTGTAAACTTTGCCAGCCGCCTCGAAGCCGCTTGCACCCCCTTCCGGATCACGGTCAGCAACTCCTGTTATGATGATCTTAAGTATTTGGGCCAAGATATGAGCGCTTTTGTTAAGATCGCGATTTCGGTCAAGCATCAAACCGAACTCGTCGAGGCCTACGAATGTAATCCACTTACGGACCACGATGACGCAGTGCAGAAGGTGCGCCTACGCTACCTTAATCAACTAGGTATCGAAGCGAAAGAAATCCGCGTCCCCATTGGCGATGCAAATGCGCTGCAGCTGCAGTTGGGCGACGACGCGCTACAGGTCACGGATATCTCCGTTAACGGCATGAAGGTAAAAGGAGCCCGCCTATACGGTCAGCGTTCAGTACTGCAGGTGCAACTGATGACTAAAGATCCCGAGCTAAATCAAAAACTGGAGTCTAAGTTACTCAATAGGTTTTCGGTCGAGGTAAGGTGGGGACGCGCCGCAGCGGGAGGCTTTGAACACGGACTGCGCATCTACGGCGGCAATCAAAAGCAGCGACAGTATATCTTTGATGCAATCTGCCAAAGATTTGGTGTGCAGGCGGCGACTACAGAGCCGATCCAGTTCGACCAGGCCTCCTGAGGAACGCCCGTATAAAATGGCCTTACCGAGCCCGCCTCGCTGAATCCAAGCCCTCGACTTCCACCTGCCACTGCGGATGTCCATCGCCCAGGAAGTCGAAGATATAATGTTGCGGAAGTCCGTTTTCGTCCAAGACCTCCAGCATCCCAAACTGCCCCGCACCGGCAAAGTCCCATCCGCGAAAGCCGGTGTAGGTCTTGGTGCTACCATCGTCGTAGTGCCAGTCGACGTAGATATCGGTTCTGACGGGCAAATCACGTTCGCTGGCAACAGGGTCGCCGGCACGTAGCGTGTAGTAGAGCCGCTCCGGACCACGTGGTTTGGCCGGACGGGCTTTGACCACCTCATCGACCGGCGCCGGAGTGCTGGTACAGGCCGATACCCCACCCATCAGGGTGAGGGCCCCAAGGACCATGCGACAGAGAGTTAACTTCATGGTTCAGATAACCCGTGAAAGTTTCGTGGGATGGAGATATGTTCTCCCCCTTTATCGGCTGCGGGCACTGAAAATTAACCCTTGCAGCTGACCAGCGAGCGAGACTGCACCATGCAAGACCCTAAATACATTAGAAATTTCTGCATCATTGCGCACATCGACCACGGCAAGTCGACGCTCGCTGACCGCCTTATTGAGTTCACCGGCACCCTGTCTCAGCGGGAGATGCGCGACCAGGTCCTGGACAGCATGGATATCGAGCGTGAGCGCGGCATCACGATCAAGGCCCAGACCTGCTCGATGAACTACAAGGCCAAGGACGGACATACCTATCTCTTCAATCTCATCGATACCCCCGGCCATGTCGACTTTAGCTACGAGGTGTCACGGAGTCTGACGGCATGTGAGGGCGCCTTGGTTGTTGTCGATGCCAGTCAGGGCGTAGAGGCGCAA
>VGTI01000150.1 GCA_016874735.1 Deltaproteobacteria bacterium | reverse complement strand
TGCCGGTGGTCACGCCACAACCCAGTAGGCAAACCTTGTCGAGTGGTGCCTTCGGATCAATTTTGGCCAGTGCGATCTCCGGGACCACCGTGTATTCGGCGAAAGTCGAGGTCCCCATGTAGTGGTGGATCATCTTGCCATCTTTGGAAAACCGCGAGGTTCCGTCGGGCATCAGTCCACGGCCTTGGGTGGCGCGGATGCGCTGGCAGAGGTTTGTTTTGCCAGACAGGCAGAATTTACAGGTGCCGCACTCTGGCGTGTAAAGGGGTATCACATGATCCCCCTTAGTGAGCGTCGTGACTCCCTCACCAACAGCCTCGACGACGCCAGCACCTTCGTGGCCAAGGATCACCGGAAAGAGGCCCTCGGGATCGACCCCGGAAAGCGTATAGGCATCAGTGTGACAAACACCCGTGGCGACGATCCGCACCAGCACTTCGCCCGCCTTTGGTCCCTCTAGGTCCACCGTTTCGATGCTCAGCGGTTGTCCTGGACCCCATGCTACAGCGGCTTTTACTTTCATACGTATCCCATCGAAATGTCCGCCATTGGCGGGTGGTGTTAGGGGGATCGTCGTAGCATGATTTGGCGTCACCAGCAAGGTTTGGAAGGGCCCGGCGTTGGCGCAAAAAATGCAGGAATTAGGCTAGTGAAAAGGGGGGGCTCTATGCATAGTGGACTGCAACTTAAAAAAGCCGACTTAGCTTCTAGTTACGACGCCGTAGTGGTGGGCTCAGGTATGGGGGGATTGGCGGCTGCAGCAAGTCTGTCCCGTGCTGGTTGGAAGGTCCTTGTGTGTGAACGTCACGACACGGCGGGGGGCTTCACGCATACGTTCAGTCGCGGTAACTACACCTGGGATGTTGGGGTCCATTACATTGGTGACGTGACCAGGCAGGATTCCAGGCTACGGCGTACTTTTGACTACATAACTAAAGGACAGCTTTCGTGGCAGCCTATGGACGAAATTTACGATGCCATCGAAGTTGATGGCCGGACTTACGAGTTCATTGCAGGTCAAGATCACTTAGTGCGTCAACTTTATCGTTACTTTCCAGAGGATAAGAAGGGCATCGATCGCTACTTCCAACTTGTCGCAGAGGTCAGTAGGAGCTCCGCGCCTTTTTTTCTCCAGCGAGCGCTGCCACCAAAGGTCGGTAGGTTTTTATTTAGTCCACTCAGTAAGAGGTTTTTGTCTTATGCGAGCCAAACCACTGGCGCTGTTCTCGACGGGATCACCAAGAATCGGACCCTCACTCGTGTCCTGACCGGACAGTGGTGTGATTACGGATTGCCCCCAGAATCGTCGAGCTTTGCCATGCATGCCATGGTGGCATCCCACTATTTTGGGGGCGCAAGTTATCCAAGTGGCGGTGCCGCATCAATCGCCAAAACGATTTACCCGGTGATTAAGGAGAGTGGCGGAGAAATGGTAGTTAACGCCTCGGTGAGCGCTCTAGACATCCAGAGAGGCCGCTTAAGTGGCGTCAAGTTAGCAAATGGCCAGCATGTGGCGAGTCAATGTGTCATTAGTGACATAGGCGTGGAGAAAACTTACCAGAAATTCGTGGCTCCCCATAGACCCATACCCAATGATGTGGCGGCATACCTGAAGCAAAAAAACTACTCCATGGGGCACGTGTGTCTCTATCTAGGCCTGCAGGGTGACGCGCGGAGTCTAGGTCTAAAGAGCACTAATTTGTGGCTCCATCGTGCCGCACATGCGGATCAAAATTTTGCGGCACTGAGTCGCTTGCTTGGTGACGAGGCGCGTGTGGTATTTATTTCATTTCCGTCGGTAAAAGATCCAGAGTGGCCCATCCTTCATCCAGGACTATCTACCATCGAAGTGATCGCTCCCGCTAACTTTGAAAATTTTCGTGCATGGGAAGATAGCTCCTGGCAAAAACGTGGGCAAGGTTACGTCGCCTGGAAAGACGAACTGGCCGGTGTTCTGCTTGACATCGTTGAGGCCAAGTTGCCGGGCGTGAGATCCCATGTTGAGATCGCTGAACTTTCAACTCCGCTTTCGACTAAGCACTTCGCCGGCTATGAACATGGCGAAATATACGGGCTGCGTCACGATCCTCAGCGCTTTAAACAGTCTTGGCTCCGGGTTGACACGCCTATCGACGGCTTGTATCTGACTGGGCAGGATTTAGTAACCTGCGGGGTAAGTGGCGCTTTGATTAGTGGTGTCCTGACGGCTGCGCGGGTGTTGAGTGGGCGTGATGCGTTGCGTCTCCTCAGGCAGACACTCGCATCCTAAGAGTGTATGAAAAAGTACCGAAAAGAGTGGTGCTCGCTAGGCCGGTTGGCAGCGAGCACATACGGTGAGTCTGGTGGGGTTGTGTTAGACCGCGCCGGTTAAGCCGGGCAAGACACGGTGGGCGAAGATGCGTTAGACGCATTTAACCTTCAGAGTAGGCTTCGGTCATAGCTGGAAAAACTTGAGATGTTTCTTAATTAGTCAATGTTGTTTGATTATTAGGCTCAACCCTCATAGCCGTTGCAGGGACCCCTGGTAGCTAGTTTTTTGCAGTTCCTCCGGTAGCGGCTAGGCTCTGGGTGTGCTCGAGTTCACGCCTCGCTTCTTCGCTACGAGGGTAGAGCGCTGCCAGCTTGGTAAAGCTCTGAATAGCTCCGTGGTAATCTCCGCGGTCTCTTAAAGCGGAAGCCCAGAAATAAAGCGAATCATAATTGTTCGGGTCGAGTGCTAGGGCTTTTTGATAACTAGCCGCGGCACCTGCCCAGTCGCCCTTGTCCATCAAAGTCAGGGCCATATTTAAGTGTGCCGGAGCGAATTCTGGTGCCTGATCCACAGCCATTTTACAGTCATGTGCCGCCTCATCTAGACGCTTGAGCTGCCTCACGACTGAGCAGCGGTTTGACCATGCTAGAGGATAAACGGGACGAAGTTTAAGGGCTTTGGCCAGCGCATCTGCAGCGTCTTGATAACGATCCAAGTTCACGAAGCTGGTTCCGAGGTTGTTATGGGGCCTTGCCCAGTCTGGAAG
>VGTI01000149.1 GCA_016874735.1 Deltaproteobacteria bacterium | reverse complement strand
CGTTTTTGATGCCGAAGGCCAGAACCCGATTGATATGCAACGCGAGGGTTGGCAGGCTATTCTCAACAATTTCAAGAAATACGTTGAGTCTCTCTAGTTCTGTGGTCCAAAGTAGGTTTGCCACTCAATTTCGGCCCGTTCACGGAATAGCAGGGTGGCGGCTTTCCTGAGTACGGCGCTGTCCCGGAGCTTGTCCTTGGGCACAACCAAACTAAGGCGCGTGCGGCGGCGCAAGAGATCGTCTAAATGATGAATCATCTCGTAGTCGGCCATATAGGCAACCTCACCCAGGAGTACCGGCTGGTCATCGATCAGCTTAGTGCATAGGTCCGGACTCCGGCGCATAGATTCCACGATACTTAAAGCATCGTGCCCGTATAAGCGCCAGAGGCGATCAGTAATGGTCCCCTCCCCCAACCAATGATGGTCATCGATCGGCAGGGATTTCAGTTTGGCGATTAAGTCTTGTTTATAGGCGACACTGTCCTCACCGTACCAGCGAGGTGCTAATTTAGCTTTGACCCCTAACTGGCTCACATGATCGACGAGTTCACGGCCGATGTTCAAGCAGTCAGTTAATTTGCCACCGAAGATACTGATATGGGCGTCTTCCCGATGGCATTCGATGATATGTTTGCGCGAAAGATGAGCCCATTCGACTTTGGCAAAATCCTTAGCGTTGCCTTTAATCACAAGCGGTCGTACCCCGCAGCGTTCGGCTATGATGTCACTCGTTGTCAAAGGCTTAGCTAACACAAGACGCTTGTTGATATTGCTGAGGATAAAGCGCCGATCCGCCTCGGTGACCACTGCGGGAAGATCAGTCACGCGCGTATCTGTCGTGCCAATGCAAGAGCAGTCGCCCATCGGGATGGCAAAGAATAGCCGCCCATCATCGGCAAAAAAGGTGAGCACGCGATCACTTTTATTTATGCGTGGCACGATGAGATGTACGCCTTTGGAGAAAATATGCTGATGCACAGTCTTTACACCGCATAATTTATTAAAGGCATCAACGTAGGGTCCGGCAGCGTTAATCAGAATTTTTGCTCTAACTGCGAACGCCTCCCCGGAGGTCTCATCTTTAGCGCTGACGTGCCAAACTTTATCAGCACTCAAGGATGCGGCAACGGCGGAGACATAATTCACCGTGACTGCACCGCATCGCGAGGCGCGTATGACAAAATTAAAGACAAACCGAGCATCATTATCACGCAGGTAGCTGTCGGAATACTCAAGACCTCCTTGGCTGCGATCGGTGGCCACTTGAGGTTCTTCCCGGGCAATTTCGTCTTTGCCAAGGAGACGTGGGGGCTTAGTTTTAAAACGGCCCATAGCCCAGTAAAGTAATGCACCGAGATAAACTAACCACCGCGATTTACGAAAGCCGCGCTCAAGGTTGGTGAAAAATCTTAGCTCACTGACCTCACCAGGATAATGCCGCATCAGCTCATTGCGCGACCGGCATAGCTCCCAGACTAGTCCAAACTCGTAGCTCTCAAGATATTTGATGCCACCCCAAACAAGATTAGACGATTCTTGAGAAGTGCCGGAGCCAAAATCCCTCTGCTCTAACAGGGCTACTTTTACGCCACTCGCACTGAGGGCTGCAGCCGTAACGGCCCCGTTTATGCCACCTCCGATGATAAGCACATCGAAGATTTCTTGCTCCAAACGTTTACGAGCAGCTCGCCTAGGCGTGTCAGTCATCCGTATTTGTCCAGGATCAAACGGGTGAGGAGGAGCACTTTATCTGCAACAACATCGCTGTCCCTTTGATGGTACCAGTCTAGCGAGATGCACTCTAGTCTATTGCAGCGGCCAGGCGCCTCTAACCACCAGCCTTGACTAACTTCAGGCCTAGTTTAGCGAAATAGGCCCCCACACGCTCACGCATATCTCCGCGCAGCTCGATTTGGTTGTTCTTGAAAGTCGCTCCACAACCAAGGCTCGCTTGCATCGCCTTCATCACATTCACGGCCTCAGACTCTGTGGCAAACGGGAGATTGAACAAGACGGTGACAGCCTTGCCACCTCGCCCTTTGGTCTCCAGCCGCATCTTGCACGGACCTGATGCCGGCGTATAGCTCCCGATGGAATCCGGATTTTTTGAACGATTTGAGCCAGTTGCAGTTGAATAAATCGGCTTTTCACCCGCCATGCTGAGTCCTGCCCTCTAGTGGTGATGGTCACGCTAAAGTTTTCCCTTCAACATACCGATAACATTGCACTGGGAGGGCCGGAAGTGGTTTATTCCAAATATGCCAAAGCACTGTTATCGTTATTATTTGTAACCAAACTCAATTCCTGCAGTCAAGGCGCCAGTCTAAACGGCGGTTCCGGCGGTAGCCCGGGTGGAGCCGGCAAGGGTAACGGGGGCCAGGGCGGGGAAGAAGACGGGCTCGGGGGTAAAGCCGGCGGCAAAGGCCTGCTGGACGCCAGTGGGGCTCTCAAGGAAAAACTCAAGGACGGCCGCATCCGCCTCACCTATAAAGGGGAGAATCAGGTCAACGTCAACCCCGTCGATATCGTCTTTATCGTCGATACCAGTGGCAGCATGGGCGAGGAGCGGCAAGCACTGGAGAAAAATTTAAACGGCTTCCTAGGTCAAATTGCCACAAGCGTTGCCAAAATTGACTACCACGCGTGGATCATCGCGTCTCCCTTTGTCCCTTCGGGTACCATGGACTCCAAGCTGGTCGAGGTTGTCCCTCGCCGCGTCGATAGCAACGACGCCTTGACGCAGCTGAACAACTTCGTGATCGGCACACTTAACCCAGCTCCGGCTACTCAGCTTCGTGACAATTCGCAAAAACAATTCATCGTCGTCACTGATGACGATGCCCGCGGGACTTTAGCAACCAACATCGTCCAACTAGTCAGTGCTACTCCGAAACTAACAGGTAAGACTTCGGTCAGCGGGGTCATAGGCCTAACCAGAGGCAAGGTCTCGGCTCAGTGCTCGATTGCCAACGTCGGCACGCAATACCAGGAGCTTGCAGCCAATCCTGCGACCAAAGGCACTATCCTTGACCTTTGCAGCGACGATTGGTCCAAGCT
>VGTI01000148.1 GCA_016874735.1 Deltaproteobacteria bacterium | reverse complement strand
ATCGGGGTCAAATCCCACCTGTGCGATGAGATCACGGCGCGTCATAAAGGACGAAAAGATAATCCTCAGCCCACCGTAAATCACCTCCCTGGGATCTTGACGCACTGTGGCGACAGGACCAGGAAAAGTGGGATAGGCGCTAGGCTCGCCCGTTTGCGTCCACACAACGCGGTCCGTATGGAGTATCGCCACGTCCGGACATTGCGCCATGGCCGCGACTTGCAGGGCCAGCTTGTCGGGTGCCCAAAAGTCATCGTGATCACAAAAGGCGACCAGCTCCCCTTGAGCATGAGCCAGGCCGACGGCTCGGCTGCGCGAGGGGTAACCCTCGGGATCCTTCTTAATTAGGCGAAAGCGCGGATCCTTTGCTGCGTGCTCTAAAATAACATCGCACGACTGATCGCTACTGCCGTCATCGACAAGCAGCATCTCCCAATCGGTAAAGGTCTGCCGCTTCATCGACGCCGTCAGGCGACCCAGGTAAGGGGTCGAGTTGTAGACCCCAGTGATGATCGATACTTTAGGCATGTATTGACCTAACTAGGATTCACGAAAAGCCTTGGCATCGAGCAAGCCCGCATGCCCCGGTGACACTTCTTTCTGCTCGCCGGTGCTCAGTTTTTTCATCACACATTTTTGATCAAACTCGAAGATGGCCACGGCACTCTCAAGGCGCGCTGCGATCTGTAGTCCCTTTTTAAGCTTGGCCACAGAAATAGTGTTTACCGTAAATCCCTGGTCACGGAGTTGCTTGCCAGTGGCTACGAGCGTTGGGTTGAGGGCACCGTCGCCCTCCAAGATCAGACAGAAGTCGCATCCGGCCTTGGGGTAATCGGCGAGTTCCGCCGCCTTCTCCTCAAGCTTGGCGAGTATGCGCGTCAGACCGATCGAGAATCCGACACCTGGCAGTTTTCTCGTGCCAAAACCCTCGGCCAGGTTATCGTAACGTCCCCCGGCACAGATACTACCGTAGGTGGGACTATCAACAAATTTACCCTCGAAAATACTACCTGAGTAGTAGTCGAAGCCACGCACGAACGATAGATCAGCCACGATGGCTGCACGGACCTCAGCATCAGCAATGAGCTCAACGTTGGCGATCAACCGTGTCAGCTCGGTGAGTCCTTGGCTAAACAACTCGTGATTGACTCCTAATTCAGCCATCAGCGCATCGGGCGTGCGGCCGTTAAAGTCCACGTGAGCCAGCGCCAAGCATCGCTCCGCCAGCTGAGCCGTCATGCCGCAATGTTCGACCAGCAGCTTCTGCACACCGTCGCTACCGACCTTGTCGATCTTGTCGATGAGGCGCAGAACCGGAACCGCGTCCTCGATGCCTAAGCCTTTTAAATAGCCCTCGTAAATTTTACGGTTGCTGACGCCAACCTTAAATGCGCCGATACCGAGCGCAAGCATAGACTTTATACCGACGCAAAGCACCTCGGCGTCGTAGAAATCAGGCAAATTCTCAACATCAATAATGTCGATGTCAGCCTGGTAGAACTCCCGGTAACGCCCAAACTGAGGACGCTCACCACGCCATACTTTTTGCGTCTGGTACCTTTTGAAAGGGAAGGCCAGCTTGCCTTGGTGCTCGGCTACATAGCGCGCCGTCGGGATCGTCAGGTCATAGTGCAGGGCCAAGTCCCGAGTGGTCGTCGATCCTAGCTTGGAAAGGCAGTAGATCTCTTTATCAATCTCGCCTTTGATCTGCAGCGTGCTCAAATACTCCACCGCAGCGGTCTCAACCGGTACGAATCCGTGTCGCCGTGAGTTATCGGCAATACGGCGTATCCAAGTTTCCTCAACGACTTTAACTTTGGGCTGCCATTCAACAAAGCCACTGACTGATTTACTAATGGCTAACTCCTCGACACAGATGCGTTATTTGAACCAACTGAGAGGGGCAAGCTAGCATTGATGGGCGGCCCTGTTCAACGGCTTCCTGGGGCCTGAGGGGGGCGGCACCGCGCGGCGGTCCGATGGGCTTTTTGCGGGTCGCCCAGTAAATGCGGATGGCAGTCCGCAATTATCAGATATTTTTGGGTGGGTGCCCACGACACACTCGTTACTCTGCAAACTTCGGTTATTTCTGTGCTTTTCAATCAAATATCTAGGGTCACATGGCCAATCGCTTGGACTTTGTGCCTCCTCCATATGGACCAATGATTGACCTCGGCAATGCCGGGGTCGGTCACTGGCCTTCGTGGGCTCTCTCCGATGCGTCTCACGAGTCGTGAGCCTTGAGGTGTTTTTGTAGTAATTCGATGCCAAGTTTAGCGGCCACTCTGGTCTCATCCTCGAGGCGCTGCGCATCACAGATGAGCTCGCTAATGTCCACGTCAAGAGAGTGGGCAATCTTAGCCAGAGAGTCGATGCTGAGATTTCTGGCGTTTTGCTCTAACATCGCCACGTAACGTTGCGACACGCCGAGACGTCGCGCGAGAGAGATCTGCGTAAATCCGGCCCGCTGACGACAGCGTTTGATGTTGGTAGCCACTCGTTCACGCAGGTTGACCGTACTGTTTTCTAGTCCGCTGTCCATAAACTCTAAGCCCCCTCTAAAGTCGTGACATCTATATGGTTCTGTCTATCCCTCGTCTTCGCAGTGCCTGATCAGCGTCGATTTTTCCTGTAATCTCGGGGCAATAAAAATCCTTGCGGTGCATCGAAACGCTCCGTGGTTCGAATTTCCCCTGGCTGATTTGGTCGCGCTTATCGGCATAATGGGGGCTAAACATGAGACGGATTAGATTACAATGTAATGGCGGGCTAAAAATCGATGGAGATTCTGCCTAGTGACAGCACAGTGGCCACTAGGACCATGGCAACATCCAGCGTCAAGGGATACTCGCGGTTATCGCTGCCCCTCATCTGCCAAAAAATTTACAAACTGATCTACTTCAGTGTTGTTAAGCATTATGCCATTTGCACCCCCCAATCGGCCCCGCCTAGGAGCTGATTGTGGATCCAAGCATAGATGGATAGCAGGTATTTGAGCCTGTCGATACGCTTAGTAGTGGTCCAAGTACGGCGACTCATGCGCTTAATGTTGTCCCGAATCATGGCGCAAGTATGGTTCAA
>VGTI01000147.1 GCA_016874735.1 Deltaproteobacteria bacterium | reverse complement strand
TCGATGCGCCGTTGATCGTAGCGGCAGGTAACGTTTTGTTGCTCAGAGTCTCCGTGGCGTCGCGCGTGACGACGACGCCACTAGCTGGGAACGTTGCTGCGGAATTGACACCGGTACCGCCGTTGGCTGCGGGTAGTGCTCCAGATACTTCGCTCGCCAGATTGATGTTGTTGCCGCTAGCTGCAGCCGTGAGGCGTCCTTGCTGATCGACGGTGATTGTGGCACGGGTATAAGTCCCAGGCGTCACGGCGGTGTCGGTTAGCCCTACAGTGGCGGTGCCACTACTCGTGGATACAGATATCGCTGGTGATCCGACCACACCGGCAACTTTGCCGTTAAACGCGGCGTAATCAGCATTCGATAGGAGTCCTGCGGTAACGGTTGCTCCGGCCGAGGCCAGCGGGATATTAAGCGTGTGCGTGGAGCCAACGGAATTAAATGCAGGACTGTTGCTAGCGGTGCCAATAGACAGAGTCTGACTGCCGCCAGTTAAGCCGTTTAGATTAGTGAGCCCAGCTCCCGAGATCCCCAGGGTTTTTGCTGCAGATCCATCCCAGTACTTGATTTCATTGGTGGACGAGTTAAACCAGGTTTTGCCCTTATCAGGAGACGAGCCACCGCTCGCATTGAGCGTCGCCGTCATCGACGCCTCGGACGCGTTATCGAATCGCCCTAGGCCCAGTGTTTTGTCCGTAGCCAATCCTAAGTCACCGACATTCGTCAGCCTGTTACCATTCATATCAAGGCCACCGCTCAAAGTGTCGCCCGCCTTATTGACGGGCGTATAACCGAGGGCGTTTTGTTTACTGGTGAAGGTGGACCAATCCGCGGACGAGAGATAGCCATCGGCACTCGCACTTGCGGCAGCCATGCTAATAACGCCGGTAGTAAAATTATAGTTAATCGGGGCCGTCCCGGTTAGGCTCGATCGTGCCCTCGCAGTTGTAAAGTACTCTGATGAGCCAGATTCTGGCACGTTGGCTGTGTTGAGTGGATGCCAGGTCTTGTCGCCGCGGAAGTAGTCGGCAGTCGTGCCCGACGCAATCGCATCTTCTTTAGCACCTAAAGACGTACCCAGCCCCGCAATCTTACTCTGCGCAATGTTGGCGGACGCGGCGATATCCGCGTCGACCAGCGTGGGGCCATTTTGAGCATCGGAGATCCGGCCCTGGGAGTCGACGACGACGGTGGCACGTAGGTAGGTGCCAGGCGTCACGGCTGTATTACTCAAACTAATGGTCCCTGAACCTGTGATCGGTCCACCTGTGAGACCTGTGCCAGTGTTTACTGTCGTCACGCCGCTAGCTGCAGGCGTTGTCCACGATGCTAGTCCAGTAGCATCGCTGGTCAGGACTTTACCAGCTCCAGGGGATCCACCGGTGATTTTGATCTGGCCTATCAGATCTAGCTGTGCCGGTGCAGATGTCGATCCGATTCCGACGTTGCCACTTACAGTGAGATTTGTAAATAAACCAATGTTTGGTGCCGTGGCGCCAATAGCTCCTGGTGAAGCCCAGTCGGTAGCAGGTAGCGCTGCACTGATCCAGGTTGTGCCGTCGGAGGTAAGCACCCGACCACTAGCACCTGGTGCTACTGCCTGCACGGGATTCGTACCGTTGCCGAGCAGCACCGCGTTACTGGTGAGCATACTTGCGCCCGTGCCACCGTTGGCGACACCGAGCGT
This sequence comes from Deltaproteobacteria bacterium, assembly GCA_016874735.1. Lineage (NCBI taxonomy): Bacteria > Pseudomonadati > Myxococcota > Myxococcia > Deltaproteobacteria bacterium. The sequence goes on along the minus strand of VGTI01000147.1, from coordinate 1,479 downwards.
GCCGGATACTGCCGCTGCGCTTGCTAGATTGACGCGGCCAAAACCTGGTTGCCCACCGGCGCCTGCGACGAGGACATTGTGCTCGCTGCCGGCAGCTGTGGCCGAGAGCGCCCCAGAGGATCCAATCACAACCCCGTTGTTGGTAAAGCTAGCTACGCCGGTACCGCCACTGCTCAGGGGTAAAATACCGGTAAACGAATTACCGTTAGCAGTCTGGTTCGCTGGTACCCACTGCGTACCGTCGTACCTGAGTATTTGACCGGAGGCCGGTGCAGCCGCAGAGATAGTCTGATCTTGCAGTTTAGTTACTGTGGGCGATGCCCAAGCGAGTTTGCCCGCGACGTCTTTGGTCAGAAAGTATCCGCTACCCGACGAAGCTCCTACGGCGAGTGTGAGTTTGCCGTCGCTTCCAAACTTGATCGTCTGCTCGTCGACAGGAATCCTGAGGGCGTAGGGTACGTAGGAAAACTTCTGCCGCGGATAAACTTTGCTACTAGCGGTGATCTCGATAAATACGGGATCGTCACCACCACCGCCAAACATCAGTGCTGCCTCTTCCGAACTGAACACTAGATCGATGAGGAAGACACCGTTTATCAGCTGCACAGCCGGGAAGTCGATGGTCGGCCCCCGCTGGGTCCCCTCGATGCCTTCTGACCAAAACCTGGCTTCCATCGGCACTATGCCTTCAAGTGGCGCGCCATTGGGCTGCGTCAGGCGGCCCGAATAGCTCATAGTAATCTGCGTGGCCCAAGCGGTGACTGACGAGAACGCGAGACTAAACAGAATCGCATGTACCGCGACTAGCAGTAATCTGCGTAGCGATAGTGACCTTGTCAGTGATGTGTTTAGTCTCGGTGTCATCAGGGTGCCTTCGGTCGAGGGTGCCGTAAGTCGCGACCCATGGAGGGCTCTCACGATGCGAATCACCCCCCCCTATTTGAAGGTAGGATCGGTACCCTGGGGCTAAACTTGAGATGTTTTGTTAAGGCCCCGATATTGATTCGTATTTTTGGATGATTTGGGCGGGTCTTTGGCGGGGGTGTCAAAAGGTTGATCGAGGTAGTCTGTGGCTGACCGGCTACTTTAGCTAGTCTGCGGCGGCTGAAGGGCGCGTTTCAGGATCCCTACTACTGACAAAGATCAGGATTATCTTTGCGCGTAGGGCTATACGGAAACAACCATAAGATCAACGAGTTCTGAGAAGTGCCCGGCATGGACCAAATCGATCTTTACATCAGACAAATGAACTACCCCTACCAATCCTCACGCTCTCTGACAAGAGCGCTCCGGTATGGTCAGAGTTTCGTGCTTCAGCGGGCGGGTAACCCCACCCTCCACACCTGAGGACAGTTCCCGCCCCGTGACAAAGCCTGTCAAAGCATAATTCAAGATCACTCGTGCAGCATTCACGTCCCGGTCAAGTCTGAGCCCACAGCATGCACATGCGTGCACACGCTCAGACAGTGACTTTTTCTG
>VGTI01000146.1 GCA_016874735.1 Deltaproteobacteria bacterium | reverse complement strand
TAGACGCATTTAACCTTCGAAGTAGTCTTCGGTCTTAGCTGGAAAAACTTGAGATGTTTCTTAATTAGTCAATGTTGTCTGGTTATTAGGCTCAACCCTCATAGCCGTTGCAGGGACCTCTGGTAGCTAGTTTTTTGCAGTTCCTCCGGTAGCGGCTAGGCTCTGGGTGTGCTCGAGTTCACGCCTCGCTTCTTCGCTACGAGGGTAGAGCGCTGCCAGCTTGGTAAAGCTCTGAATAGCTCCATGGTAATCTCCGCGGTCTCTTAAAGCGGAAGCCCAGAAATAAAGCGAATCATAATTGTTCGGGTCGAGTGCTAGGGCTTTTTGATAACTAGCCGCGGCACCTGCCCAGTTGCCCATATCCATCAAAGTCAGGGCCATATTTAAGTGTGCCGGAGCAAATTCTGGTGCCTGATCCACAGCCATTTTACAGTCATGTGCCGCCTCATCTAGACGCTTGAGCTGCCTCACGACTGAGCAGCGGTTTGACCATGCTAGGGGATAAACGGGACGAAGTTTAAGGGCTTTGGCCAGCGCATCTGCAGCGTCTTGATAACGATCCAAGTTCACGAAGCTGGTTCCGAGGTTGTTATGGGGCCTTGCCCAGTCTGGAAGTGCCTGACTTGCCCTCTCAAGTAACGGTAACGTGGAGCGCCAATCACCTTTTTTAGCAAGCTCATTGGACCGTCCAATGAGGGCAACAGCACCATCTGCTTGAACCTCCAGACTGTGTTGAAACAGCGTCGTTTCATCGTGCCAGTACTCGATCTGATGCGCTGTAGCAAAGCTTAGCGTCAGCAGGTACAGGGTCGTTATTATTTGAATGGCGCGACGCCGGGCGCCTACGCCCTGCGTCATGGAGGCAAGCGCCCAGGCGGGAGCGATGACTGCCAAGTATGCATACCTGTCACATACCGTCGAGAAGAATTGATAGCCGAATGGCACCAATCCGAGCACCGGGACTAGGCTCACAACAAACATGCCACACACCACGGTGGTTTTTTTCAACCACGGCTTGTTCGTGACTAAGGTAGCGACCAGGGAGACGGCGAGTATAACTAGCGTGAGAAAAGAGAGCACGAGAGCCCCCTTGTTATTGATCACTGCGTAGGGATGGCGGGCATAATCAACGGCGAGGTCTATGGGAAGTATGATTTTTGAGGCATAAAAGTTTATGGCATCCCCGGCGATCAGCGGCCGCAAGGCTAGGGGCACCGGCTTGAATGTGCCCTCGGCGCCCTGACTTACATTAGCCAGTAAAAGATAGGCACTGAGCACGACGCCGTGAGGAATGAACACAGTTAAACGCTGGAGGCTGAATTTACTCTCCTTGTGATAAAGCATGAGGGCACAGAGTGCTGGGATGACGACTTGCGATGGCTTACAAAGTATTGCCAGTGCGTAAAATATATAATTAAGGCTGAGCATAAGGCGGCGGTGCGGTATTTGTTTGTTTAGGTACCGAGCGAAGGCGACCAGAGACAAAAGCCCCCAAAAAGTCGACCACACATCTTTGGCACCAGAAGCCCAAGCTACCGCTTCGACTTGCAGTGGGTGCGCCACAAAAAACAAGGCACCAAATGTCGATGCCAGTAAACCAAATCCCACAATCCTAAGTAGCATCATCACGAGCAGTCCGTTGGTCGCATGCAAGATCACATTACCACGGTGAAACCACCTAGGGTCCGGTTTTTGGGCCTCATTTTGGGTCTCAGAGGTATCGGAGAGCGCATGCGAAAGACCCGATAGTGCGGTCCAGTAGGTATACGTCACGGGGATATACAGTCCGAGGTACGGCTCGCTCCAATAAGAGGCGTAATTTGAGCTGGTTGGATTCAGGATGCGGTGGTTTTCGTAAATATTGCGGTCGTCATCGTGTTCGAGGAAGCCGTAGTTGGCTGTACCTCCGTACAGAGCTAGAGCGGCTAGTATGATTGTCAGACAAGCAAAAATCCCGCGCCCACGCTTTATTAGGTCGGGTTGTGCCGTCGTATCCTCACTCATGTGTGGGTGTTCCTGTTGCAGTTTGGCTCGCCTACGAACGTGAGTCCCTCAGGGTTACAGTCTTTAATTGTACTCGATTTCTCAGTCATATGTGTCGCCGGGGGGTTCTCTAACAAGCGGAAAATAGCGGTGAAAAATATTTCTTTGCAGTTTATCTAAAGTCGGACGCCCATTTTGCCGATAAGCGGGACGTGTAGGGTGAGTCACCCATCTCGTTAAGTAGTGGATTCCCAAAAATGATCAAACTAGCTCCCACAAGGATTTCGTGGTTCGCAGGGCTCGTAGGTTTGGCGATATTGACAGCGCCTGGTTGTCGGTTCACCGAATCCCACGACAACCATCTGCGTTATTTGCAGGAAGGCGATCAGCAGTGCGTGACGCACAACGCGGCGCGCATGAACTACATCGATAGTCTACCAGCAGGGTTCATCAGTGGGTTTCAGGGTGCGCAGATGGACGTCGCCAAGAATCGCGTCGCTGGCGTTCCTGACCGTGACCTCGAGCATCTAGTCTGGACATTTAGCAGCCGTAAGTTATCTGGTATCAAACCGGCGGCGCTTTTCTTTGGTGTCGCTGGTCTCACGACCCTGCAATCTGGTGCCACGAAGAATGGCTTCCGCGGCATGGTTGCGACCAGTATCACCACGGGTGGTAGCCAGGCCGGATTCGCCATGCAGCATGAAGTGGGTCACGCAGTCGAGATCGTTGCACGCGAGGCTGCGCAGAAGACAGAATTTGCTAACTTCGACCAAGCGCTACGTGACATCGTCAACGAGCTCAACAGCAAGGGCGGCATGATTCGTGGATACGCCAAGTCTAGCCCCGCAGAGGCTTGGGCCGAAGCCTACGCCAACTACTACTGCTCTCCGAGCTCACAGGCGTTTATCAAGGATAACCTGCCGAAGACGTACCGACTGCTAACGACGGTACTGCCGCCCGCGCAGTGGGCGTTACAAAACCCACCGGCTCCGCCGCCAGCACCCGGGTCGGGGCCAAGTCCAAGTCCGAGCCCGATTGCAGGACAACCGCCGCTTCCGGCCCCACCGCCGGCAACTGGTGTCGCCCTTCCTCCGACGTCGGTAGCAGCCAACTCAGAACCAGGTGGTCTCGGTGCTTGGTTCGACAAAGTCATCAAAGCGATCGATCCGTCAGCTCCGAAGGCTGATGCGGCTGCGCGCAAGGCGTTTTATGACGGCGCAGACGGCAGTGTTAAGGCGATTCGGTTAGC
>VGTI01000145.1 GCA_016874735.1 Deltaproteobacteria bacterium | reverse complement strand
CCACCGGAGCAACCGGCTGATGTTAGTGCTTGGGGTGTCGGCGAACACACCGACTATGGCCTGCTCACAATACTCAAACAGGACGATTGTGGCGGCCTCGAAATCAAACGCCAGGGTCAGTGGATCCATGCACCGTATGAGCCCAATACATTCGTCTGTAACATGGGCGATATGTTGGAGCGCATGACAGGCGGCCTTTATCGTTCCACCTTACACCGCGTCCGCAACGTGTCCGGGAGGCATCGCTACTCGTTCCCACTCTTTTTCGATCCTGGATTTGATGTCCAGGTGGGTTTACTACCGGGCTGCAGCATCATCGAGGAGCCTGCCCAGAGTCGCTGGGACCTTCGCTCCGTCCACGCCTTTCAGGGCACCTACGGGGACTACCTCTTAGACAAAGTCAGCAAGGTTTTCCCTCAATTAAAACCAGCCATCGGCAAAAAGTGAGCAAGATATTTGGCGAAATCGGCACCCTCGGAAATTAGCTCAAGCTCCACAGTGTAACTGCCGATAAATAAAAGCGATGGGCGGGTTGGGTGCGCCCGAAGGAAGCCAAAGGAGCGACCGATGCTGAGACTGCCCCTCGTTACCGCCTTAACCGCAATTTCCTTCGCCTCCCCAGCGTTGGGGCACGCGCGTATCAAACCGAACTCGAGCTTGAATCCACGCACGACTAGCTCCGGTGAGAAGACCGGTCCCTGCGGTGCCACCACACCAACGACTGACCCCACGAAACGCACAACCCTAGCGCCAGGGCAAAAACTGGTCGTCATGTGGGAGGAGACCATTAACCACCCAGGGAGCTACCGCATTGCTTTTTCCAAGGATGGCATCAACGGGTTTGACAACAACGTACTCCTGAACAACATTCCGGACACTAAAGACACCCCAGTCAATTATTCCGATCCAACGACCTATCATCAGTTCTCTGCAACCGTAACCGTACCCCAGGACATTTGCGAAACGTGCTCCATTCAACTCATTCAGGTGATGACGGATCAGGGCGGTAAACCGTACTTTTCCTGCGCCGACATAAGAATAAGTAACACGCCTCCCAAATCGGGCGACGTAACGGGCACTCCAGCACCAAGCCCCATGCCGTCACCGTCCACGCCCCAGTCCGCCCCAACGGCTCCGACGAATTTAAAAGTTAAGGTAAGTCCCAAAACCTAGAAAGACAGAAACATCCATGCGTATGACAACAAAAGTCATCACCACCTTGATCCTAGGCCTAGGCCTTGGCGGTTCCTTCCTGGCCTGTGGCAACGGCGCCCAAAACTCAGGCGGCAATGCCAAGGCGCCGGCCGCTGCAAAATCCTCTACGGTGACACTCACCTGGGATGCCCGGGCAGGCAAGGCAGCCCAGTCATTCAACATCTTTGGTATGCCAAGTCCTGAAGCCGCCGAGGTGCCGATCACTTCCATTAAGGCAGACGCTAAGGGGTTTGACCCGAAGAATCCTAGCGCTATACTGAGCACGACCGATAAGAACTTAAAGCCTTACATTGGTAAGAACTTCTGCTTCACGGTCACTGCCGTAGTTGATGGCGTTGAGTCAGCGTCCTCGCAACCGGCCTGTCAAAAGTTATAGCTGTGCGAGGAGTATACGTTGGACGCTGTTGCTACTGATCTTTTTACCCTGCAGAATCTGATCGCGCTGATATCACTAGCCGCCCTAGAAATAGTGCTCGGTATCGACAACATCGTCTTCATCGCCATCATCACCAGTCGACTGCACAGGTCACAGCAAGCAAAGATGCGGCGCATCGGCCTGGTCCTTGCCATGTTGCAGCGCATATTGCTGCTTTTCGCCATCGGTTGGGTTGTTAGGTTGACGGACCCCCTCTTTACCATTCTGGACCGCGGCGTATCGGGACGCGACCTCATTCTCATTGGCGGTGGTCTCTTCCTTATCGCTAAAGCTACTTTTGAGATTCACGGCACGATCGAAGGTGGCCACGAGCACGGTACGGATGGCTCTCAATCTCCACCAGCCAGTGCCGCATCAATACTCGTCCAAATAACACTACTGGACGTGGTCTTCTCGCTAGACTCAGTGATCACCGCAGTGGGTATGGTAAACAACTTAACAATTATGGTGGCGGCCGTTGTGGCCTCCGTCGCTGTGATGGTGCTTTTTGCCAATCCCGTCAGCGAATTCATCGTCAAGCATCCCACCATAAAGATGCTGGCATTGTCCTTTTTACTACTCATCGGCGTGGTGCTGACGGCTGACGGCACCGGTCACCACGTGGAAAAGGGCTACATCTACTTTGCCATGGGCTTTTCCATTCTGGTCGAGGCCTTTAATTTTAGACTGCGATCCAAAGCTAAGGCTTCAGCCGGGTAAACCGCTGCAACGCTCAAGCGCCGGTATATGGCGCCCAGCAGAAGCCTCACGGATCCACTCTAAGGTGGCCTTGATATCAGGCTCCGTCGTCTCAGCAATGAGACGGTCAAGTAGGGCAACGTTTTCCCTCTCGGCATCGAGACTCACCTGACACGCAGACGCGACGCTCAGATACATGACGGGTGCGGGCTCGATTACGGCTGCAGGTGTGAATCCTCGCGCAATGTAGAGATCAGCGAGGTGATCCAGATGCCGTCTCTCAGCCTCGACCAGATTTACAAACGGTCTGATAGCGCCAAATTGCTCGACGACTGCCTCGTAGCGGATATACGCCTTGAGCTCATCTTGGTACGCCTCGTCTAGAATAGCTTTTGAATCTGTGGCAGCAAGGCAGACAGTGGTTGCAGTTGCCGCGAAGGTGGCCAGTATTCCACGGCAGAGAAATAATCTAAACATAAGGTCCTCCTGTAAGTATTTGCATGATACGCGTGCGCCTTATAACGCAACTCTTGATGGCTGCAATTTCTGCGCCGCTTACGAGTGTGTAAAAACTCTGGCCAAAATCCCCAAGCACAGACGCCAAGTGAGAAATTAACCCTGATCATCTGGGTAGTTATGGTGGACGCAAATTTGCAGTGGGTTCGCACGGAGGTCCGTTTATGCTGCGACTTAGAATATCGGCTTTAGCTGCTTTGCTCATAACCTCGTACGCCCTGCAAGGCTGTAGTGCGGCGGACGTTATTCGTAATCGAATAACAGAACGATCAAATGAAAGACCAAGCGAACCATCAAAGTTAACAGAAAACGTAACCATCAGTGCCACGACCCACGTCTGTCACGCTCTGCCCGACTTTGAATTATGTGTTCCTCATCCGGGACGCGACCGGGCGATCGTCGCAAGGTC
>VGTI01000144.1 GCA_016874735.1 Deltaproteobacteria bacterium | reverse complement strand
ACCGGTCGTAGTTGGTGCGATGATATCCCAACAAGCGATTCCCTTTAGAACCGATATCAGTGAAAACAAATTCATCTCAGCTTGGTCACGCGTCGGGGCCCTGCCGACAAATCTAAAGCGTGTTGATAGTGCGAAAATCTATGGGCCCGAGGGTGCCTATCTGCAGGCTTTTAAGAGGCTGGGACACTTCCAGGATTTCTCTCAAAATTATTTTGCGCCTGCAATTGTCGTGAATAATTTTATGCCGATTCCGCATCTAAGTCTCTATGCCGCTGATGAACTCAAGATCGATCGAGGTACGCTACTCGTCAATAGTGTCCCTGTACACATGGACGAGCGCGGCCTTGTGCCTATTGACTTTTTAAGCGGAAAATCATTGGGCACCGTTGTCTTATCCCTCAGCGCATTTTTTGAGGGTAAACCTGGGGCCCTAGACGTTGTTAACCCTGGCGATGTAGTTTTGATTTTCACTCAATATGCAACGGGTGTGACGCAGTTTAGTAATTCCCCATTCGGGCTCATACCCGGATCGTGGCTATTTGCGTCCAACGTCAATAGTGTACTTAGGGGCGCCTGGCTAAGATCCGCCGGCCATACATCCTGGTGGTTGATGGTGCTTACGATTTTGGGTGTTGTGGTTGGTATGAAGTTGCCACTGGCAAAGTTTTTTAAACGCTTTGCGGTGATCTTTGCCGTGGTCATGACGTCTTTTATCGGTGCTTTTGTCGTGGCGGGGATCGAGATCCCATGGACTCTACCCATGCTTGGATTTATTGGGTCGGTAATTCTCGGCTATAGCGAGCAACGCCATCTTGAGACGCGCCGTAGGATCTATTTAGAATCGGAGCGTCAAACGGCCTCAGTGCTCCAGCAAGACTTTTTGCCTCCCGTAAGTGTGACCCATCAGCGATTTGAAATCGCGGCAGGCTACATGGCAGCCGAGGCTGTCGGGGGCGATTGGTATTCGCATGGACTGATCGCAAACCGATGGCTCTATTTGCATCTGGGGGATGTGACGGGGCATGGGGTGAGTTCAGCGCTGCTGGCATCCTTTGCCAAGGGTGCTACGGATATGATCCACGAAGAGCACTGTCGCGATCACGGGCAACCTGCTCCCTTAGCGACGGTTCATAATTGCCTCAACAAAATCATCAGGACCTCATCCGCAGATAAGCTTTATATGACGATGATCTCCATGGTCGTAGACCTTGAAGAGCGGACCTTCTCGTACATGAATTCTGGCCATGTGCCGGCAGTGCTCATGCAAGAAAAGGGCGTCACTATACTCTCGCAGTATGCCAATACGCTGCTAGGCCACTCTGATGAGCCACAGCTTGCAGAGATCGTAGCCAAGCCGCTTGATTCGATTCATACATTACTCCTGTTCTCAGATGGTCTCCTAGACGCTACCAGTCCTAAAGGTAAAACTCCCAGTCTAAGGATGCTCACCAAGCTGATCAAGTTTTCCGAAACCCCATCCGCATCTGATTTGCGCAATCTACTCGAGCTGCGCTGTAAAGTTCAGCTAAAAGCGGATGGGATCGGAGCGTTGAGAGACGATGTGTCATTTTTAGTGGTCAGGATCAACAAGCCTCAATCGGAATCCCATAAAGACTCCGAGGCCAAACATGACGCAGCCTAGTCATAAGTCTAGTCACCAAGCCAAGCAAGAGCAGCCGTTCTCAAAGGTGCCTGTAGCAACCGGTAGTACTCTGACAAAAATTGGCGGTGAGTTAAGTCGCCGTACTAGGTGGAACTACTTTTTTTTGACGAGCGCCATATTAGCGGCAGCGATAAGCGTCGCCTATTTTTATGCCCCAGCGATCATTCGTAACAAGCTCGTCGTCACTTTGCTCTTAATGGGTATTACGCCATTGAGAGGTGTTTTTCCGCGGGCGAATCAGTCTACCTTGGAAATGCGAGCTTTTTGGTTCTGGTTTTATGAGGTTGCCATTGTCGGATTGGGTCTATGTTTCCGGTCTGTCGCTGAAACATCGGAGTTGACGCCAATTTTGATCCTAGGTGCCGCGCTATATCCAACGATCATTGTGACGATCCTTGCTTTCTCCTACGTTGGTCGGGTTGTGAATGCTCTGTTCGTCGGGCAGTTTGTGATTCTCAGTACTTGGGCGATCATGGGAAATCCGGCAATGCACCCATGGATCGTTCCTTGGATTACAATCATGCTAGGAACCTCGTTATATGCGGTGCTTACGAACGATAGCATTGCAAAGAATTTGGATAGGATTTGGGATACGGAGAAAAAGACCCATGAACTGTCCGTCCAAAACGAGCGCCTAAGAGTTGCAGCCATTGAAAAAGATCTGGAGCTTGCCAGTCAAGTTCAAGAGTCACTAGTGACGCAGTTTGATCCATTTGATTGGCATGGATACCGCGTGGAGTATTATCAAAAGAAGTTTGATAAACTCGGTGGCGACTGGTTCGGTGCGCGTATTCTTTCCTCGGGCGATCTGGTGCTAGCGGTGACGGACGTATCCGGCAAGGGTGTAGCAGCTGCGATGGTCGCGCAGGCAATTCATACGCTGTGGGTTGGTACGCTGTTTGAAGAGGAGTTTAGTCCAGAGGCTTTCCTCCACAGTGCTAATAAGACCCTGTTGATGATGGGTGCCAAAGTACCACATACCGCTACGATGGGAATCGCAGTTGTCAGTAAACAAGACGTCAAGTATTACTCTGCAGGGCATGTTCCATTAGTCATTGACTATGGGGTACAGGAGGCAAAACGGTTTGTCCCCGTCATAGCCACAGGTGGTATCCTCGGCATGTCACCGGTGCTCGCACTGAGTATGAAGCAAATAGCGATCAACCAAGCACATGTAAAAGGCATACTCATAGGCACTGACGGCATCTTTCACGGGGGTACGAGTCTTAGGCAGAAAGGGCTTGGCGTGCTCCTGGATAAGCTTGACACACAGGGTGTTGAGGCGCTCGAGAGCTACGGCGCAGCCGATGATAAGCTGCTGATTTGGGCTAAGCGGAATGCCTCAGGGTAGTTGTATGAGCCGATGAAACTAAGTCAGTAGCAATCACTTCACCAGGAAATGATGACCAGACCGTTGCCTCCCGCAGCGCCACTAGAAGCGCCGCTCATCCCATTGCTGAACACATGCAGAACCGGCAATAGCGAGATTGTAAATCGGGTTCGTTGTATCTATCCCGACGTTGCCTGAGGACGTGATACGCATGCGCTCTACAAGCGGGGTTGCACCAGTTCCGCTTGATGGCTCAGTAGATATCGCAAGATCTCCTCCCCATGCGCCGGTATCAATCGACTGTATTTTACCTGTGATCCAAGTATTTCCGTGCTGATAAAAGGTCACTGCCGGGCTACTTCCGTCCAGGCGTAATGTTTCTGAAGTCCCAGACGAAACTTGCAGAGCAGCAGTCGGCGCCGTGGTCCCAATCCCGACGTTGCCATTACAAATACTACGTCCCGACAACCTCTAGCCCAAGCGCTTCTGACGCTAATGCTAACTTTTCGTCGTGAGTGATCATTGATATCTCGGTGCTAAATTGCTGCTTCAGGCGCAGTG
>VGTI01000143.1 GCA_016874735.1 Deltaproteobacteria bacterium | reverse complement strand
GCGGGTAACGGGGGTTTTGCTCCACAAATGGTACATTTAATAGGAAGGGCGCCACTGACCAAACGTCGCGAGGAGGGTAGACAGAAGGCACGAACAATGAGAGTTTTTCACTGGAAGCAAGAGGGTCGATCTAGAAATGCCGCGTTGACTTAAACTTTTAGTCAAACTTTGTCACCCCTGCTCGGACAGGACATGGCAAGTGCGTTTTCAAGCGATGTTTATGCGCCTTAGCTAGCTGGCTTCGACCGGTCCCAGTTATTCTTTTGTCTTAAGAATTCGGTACGCTTTTAACTGGCGAGATACTTCGCACTCGCTGGAGTACGTGTCTTATATCTCTGCCGTGAACGGCGGAGATATAGCTTTTTGTGCCTAATCCCAGATCGTCAGTGCTCACCGGAGTGATCATTTAGAAGTGCGAATTTGTTAAACGCTAACGATTCGAGCCAATCGATCCAGTTTCTTATCCAGGGTCCATAGAGTCGCGCCACTTAGTAAGCAAGCCGATAATTGTTCTTATTCACGTTTAAGACGGCTGTCCAAGGTAAGCGACAATATGTCAAAAAGATCAGCGTGGTTGCCAATCTCCCTTTGCAATGCGGCCTGGCGGATCACCTATGACGCTTGACCCAGCTGCTTTAGTTTCTCTCGAATAGAACGTAGTTTCGGCTCGAGGTCACTTCGCTCGAACCCGTTTGGAAAAAGGATGAATTCTGGCTTGACGCCAAGAGCCTCCGCAAGAAGGATGGCACGATCCTCACCTAGTCGGGAACGCCCGCTCTCGATATTGGAGATATTCGAGACGGCGATGCCAGTAATCTTCGCTACAAGTGCCTGAGTCCAACCCTTTTTGGTACGGAGTTCCTTGACAACCTGTCCTGGGGTCAAGATAGCTCTTGGTGCACGCTTCCTCATAACTTGCTCCTATAATCATGGGGCGTGATTCGCGAAACGTTGACGACCTCACACCCATCGCAGTCCGTTGACCTCACGCAGTGTCGAGACAAATACAAACGGTTACCTTTTTTACGCTACACCAGAAAATATCTGGTCTGCCTGGACTGGTTCAGGGGGCTCTTGGGTCGGCGTCGACAGCACTGTCGCATCTAGCACACCAAGTTTCATGCACATCAGTGTTAACAGTACGAATTGGAAAAGCTATTTGAACGGCGCCCTGATCGGCACCCAGACTGGTTACGCCAAAAACACGACTCGCCCACTCAGAATTGGTGGCGGTGCTACGGATGGAGCAGTCCAATATCTATTTAATGGCGACATCAGCGAGGTCATGATCTTTAGTAGCAACCTCAGCACTGCGAATAGAGAAGTCATTAGTCAAATCATGTCCAAAAAGTACGCCGTGTCCTGCGCCGCCGCCACCGATGCTGCATTAGCAGCCGATACTTTAACAGGTGGCGCAGGTGCTGACACCTTCGTGTGGAACCAGTTTAGCTTTAGCGACCCAAGCAATCGTGACGTAGTCACCGACTTCAGTATCGCCGATGGTGACAAGCTAGACTTTAGCGCTATGTCTCGCACATTTACCGTGCATGGCACTGCGGGACTTCAGTCCTCAGGTGCAGCTCAAATCGCCTGGATTAACTCAAGCGGCAACACCATCGTGCAGCTAGACTTTAACGGTGATGCCACGCCGGAGATGGAAATCCAGCTTAACGGCGTCATTTATACTAACCTGACATCAGCTAGCCTAGTCTTGCCCTAATTGACGTCTCAAGCTCCCGTGGGCACATTCATAACCGCGCTGGCTGCAGGTGGATCCGTAGCAAGTGAAAACCGCTGTTCCTGCGATCTTTTTGCGGCGCCGATGTGACACTAGCTATCCGGCACTAAACCCATGTTATTTTTGACGAAATTCACGGCGCCTCTGTTCTACCATTGACCCCACCCTGTAATTAGCGTTAAAATATGGATTATGCTTCCACGTTTATGTAACCTATCAAAATCAAATAGTTTTTTTCTCTTCGGCCCGAGGGGCACTGGCAAGACAACCTTGATTCGTAGCCAGTTTCCGGACGAAAGAGCGGTCTACGTCAATTTGCTCGACAACGCTCTGATGGACCAGCTGCTGCTAGACTCAAGCCGATTTGTCGATCTCATCGATAGCGCTGAGCATCGGACGAAGGCCGTTATAATCGATGAAGTGCAGAAAATGCCGGAGTTACTGAATGTTGCGCACACCCAGATTCAGGAGCGGAAGCGGCAATTTATTTTGACCGGATCAAGTAGTCGCAAATTGAAACAAGCGGGAGCCAATCTACTTGCTGGACGTGCCTGGCTGTACCACCTTTATCCGCTAAATGCTCTTGAGATGAGTGACGCATTTGATTTGAAAAGAGCCCTGGAACTCGGCGGGCTACCAGAAGCTTTTCTTAGTAACAGAGATGATGCCCGCGAGTATTTGAATTCGTACGTCGCTACTTACTTACAAAAAGAGATTCAGCAGGAGCAATGGGTCAAAAACCTAGCGCCTTTCCGCAAGTTCCTCGCGATTTCAGCTCAAATGAATGGGAAAATCATCAATAAGGCCGCGATCGCTAAACAAGTAGGTGTTGATCCCACGACCGTCGCAAATTATTTCGAAATCCTCGAAGACACTCTTATCGGGTTCATGTTGCCAGCCTTTTCCCGGTCGGTGAGAAAAGCTCAGCGCCAACTTCCCAAGTTTTATTATGTCGACACTGGGATCAAGCGGGGGCTTGATCGCACTCTATCAGTTGAACTGTTGCCGCAAACTTTTGCTTGGGGTGACGCGTTTGAACACTGGGTCATTCTTGAGTTTGTGAAGGGGAGTCAGTATAAACGACTCGATTGGAGCTTCTCTTACATAAGAACCAAAGATGACGTGGAAATTGATCTCATCGTAGAGCGCCCGGGGGATCGCAACCTGTTCGTCGAAATCAAATCGAAATCACTAGTAGACGCTGCCGACGCCAAATCACTTGAGACTCTCGGCGCTGATACCGATCCGAAAGCAGAACGCTGGTTGCTCTCCTGCGATCCCTTGCAAAGAACCTTCGGCAAAACCAAAGCAATGCACTGGATGGATGGAATTAAACTGCTTTTCAGTTAGATTACGGTCGGCCACTTCTAACAACGTCCTGATGGATCACATCAACGACGCATGAGAGTAAGAAGCTCAGTCCCAAAATTGGCAGACTCATATATCTCGCCGTGTGCAGGTACCAGTAGCGTTGTGGCTTGCGAACGTCATATTAAAAAATGAGTCGCAGACAGCGAGAATACTGGGCTCCTCACCGCGCCGGGGAGTTATTAACCAGACTTCGCCCGTCTTAAGGCCCGCTGGATAGGCTAGTTCAAGCTTTGCGGGTCACAATGGTTCTAACTCAGCTATGTCATCAAAGTTGAGGCCCGTCACCTTGCCCAGTCGCGCAAAGGCACGTGAATGTGCATGAACTACCCCTACCAATCCTCACGCTCTCTGACAAGAGCGCTCCGGTATGGTCAGAGTTTCGTGCTTCAGCGGGCGGGTAACCCCACCCTCCACACCTGAGGACGGTTCCCGCCCCGTGACAAAGCCTGTCAAAGCATAATTCAAGATCACT
>VGTI01000142.1 GCA_016874735.1 Deltaproteobacteria bacterium | reverse complement strand
GCATTGCCGCAATGCCGGCTTGTTTGAACTTGCTCCGCCATCTGGCAAACAGCGCTGGGCTGATCCCCTCGCGTCTGCAGATATCGGCAGCCTTCTTGGTCCTCTCTGCTTCGAGGATCAATTCCGCTATGGCTTCCGGGCTCCTGCGAGTCCGACGCTTCTTTTCTAGCAATGTCTGATTTGTATCCATTTGCGCTCCCTAACATACTTTGTTCCTTATGTGGGGAAGAAAGTGGAGCATCCTAGAAATATCAATTGGTTATAAACACAAGTGACATGCTTTGTTGTCTTAAATTATCCGGCTATCTGTGTCGGACGAGCCCGGACAGCACAGCCAAGATTTTGGATCAGATAATTTAGCGAAGTCGAAGTTTAACGTGAGTGTAATAAATGGCCTCGTCATTACTAGCACTATCGGTTCCAGTGTAATGGGTGCATTTGAAACGTGACGAAAAATGGCCGAATGATTTCGTGTCTATACTGCTGTATCCATCAGTGGAGCCACCAGTCCAGGGCGCGTAACTATAAGTCGCTGTCGTCCAGGTGGACTGTGTGTAAAAACTGTTGGTATTCGTGGCCGTGCCAGTAGGTGATTTCACTCCCGACCAAAAAATATTTAACGCATCATAATCGCCAAAAACATCGTAAATCCGCAAAGTATTCTCCTCGCTATCTACCGAATCGACAAAATGCCATCTAAGTGAATAACGAGCCTCACTGTGTACTGGTAAGTTATTGATGGTTAGAGTGTTTGAATTCCACGAATTAGCGTTTCCGCTCCCGCTCTGAGTCCATCCATGGCCGTATCCAGCAATGCCACCGAAATTTGTCATGTTCGTGACCGTCGCGGAGGACCAATTAGCCGTATAATCATTAGCAGCCATACCTTCGTCCCAAACAGTAAGCCAAGCACCGTCCCAGTAGTGAGATCGGACTACTCCATCAAGCCACCTTACGTAGTAGTTTCCAGTATTTTTGCCATACAACTGACGGAGGTCCGTGATTGGCTCGTTAATATTCGCACCGCTCGGAACAGTTCCAGGTAAATACGCCGTAACCTGTGTGGTGCCGTCTGGATACTTCACACCACCCGACGCGGACTCGATGACCCCATTTACAGCCAGTGATGATGACGGATTTGTAGTCCCAATCCCGACGTTGCCGTT
This sequence comes from Deltaproteobacteria bacterium, assembly GCA_016874735.1. Taxonomy (NCBI): domain Bacteria; kingdom Pseudomonadati; phylum Myxococcota; class Myxococcia; species Deltaproteobacteria bacterium. The sequence goes on along the minus strand of VGTI01000142.1, from coordinate 2,549 downwards.
GCTAGTTATGGCCATGCGAATAGCACTTGCAGTATCGTCCTGAAAGGCCAATACGTCTGATGCATCACCACGCACAAACATGCCCCAGTTGCGCGCCGTATTTTTTAACCGATAACCGGCACTAGCCGTTGTTGCTGAGAGGTTTTCAATCTTCATCTCGGGTCCGGAATTGGGCAGTGTAGCAGCGACGTGTAACTGCGAACTCGGTGCTGCGGTCCCAATACCGACGTTGCCGCTACTTGTGATACGCATGGCTTCCGTAGGTTGAAACGATGCGGAGCCACGAACTGCCAGACTCAAATAACCGGCATAGCCTGAACTGTTATCGCTCTTGCGTCCCGCTATGGAAGCGAATACCGTTTGGCCACTGGCGTAATTCCCACCCAGACCAAGGCTGCCGCCAGTGTCGGAACCAGGTGAGTCACTCGTTGTCACGTACATGTTATAAAAGTCGCTCGCCAAAGTTTTGTTCGTATCTACTACATGGAATTTTCCAGAAGGAATCGTCGTCCCAATCCCCACTGAACCTGATGCACTAATCGTCGTAAACACACCAGTATTCGCCGTAGTCGCTCCAATCGCACCAGGAGCAGCCCAGTCTGTAGCCGGCGGCATCGCGCTGGTCCAGGTCGTACCGTTTGACGTGAGTACATTGCCACTGTTGCCCGGGGACACACTGAGCAAAGTACTAGCGCCGTTACCTAGAAGCACGCCGTTAGCCGCCAGTGTTGCCGCACCGGTACCACCGTTGGCGACGCCTAGCGTGCCGGACGTGATCAGTGAAGCGCTGTGGGCAGGAAGATCGGCAGCAGCTAATGACGTGCCAGAAGTCACCCGGCCCTTCGCATCAAAGGTAACTTTAGTAGCTGTACCTGCAGTCGCAATACTCGGTAACGTTGCCGTGACAGTACCAGAGGCAAATCCCGAGGTCGTGATATCTCCGGTCACGGCCGTCAAGTAACTACCAGCGGGTTGTTTAGCGTTGAAAGTACCAAAATCGCTGTTAGACAGTAGTCCTGCCGTGACACCCGTAGCGGATGCCAGCGGGATATTAATGGTATGGACGTTACCGGCAGAGGACCAGGTCGGTGCTGTGCCAGTGCTGCCTGGAACCGCGAATGACTGAGTCGCTCCCGTTTGCCCATTAAGGCTTGCGAGAGCAGCCCCCACCGCACCGACCACCTGTACCGCCGTGCCGTCCCAATACTTCATTTGATTAGCGGTAGAGTTAAACCAGGTTTTACCTTTGTCTCCTGCGGCAAGTCCAGTGGGGTCGGCGGTGTAAACACCGAGGCCTAAAGTCTTAGCGGCTGCGATCTGGATATTGCCGGTGTTGACGAGATCGTTTGCGCCCATGTTGAGGGCACCCGCCATGGTGTCACCAGCCTTATTCGCAGGCATGTAGCCAAGGGCATTCGTGATGTCTGCAGATGGTAGTGTACCGACAGTGACAGCACCGCCGGCGGTCACTTGTTTAAGATACTGACCGGCGCCACCTGTGGCCGTGAGATTAGTGCCCGTACCACCGTAAGCGAGACCGACGGTTCCTGATGTGATCAGCCCAGCGCTGTGAGGAGGGAGGTCAGCTGCGTCTAAACTGGTCCCAGCAGTGACGCGGCCTTTGACATCGTAAGTGAGTTTGGTTGCCGTGCCGGGAAGCGCTACAGATTGCAGGGTGGTTGCGACCGTACCGGAGCTAAAACCAGAAGATGTGATGTCACCGGATAGATTTGTGACGTAACTACCAGCGGGCTGTTTAGCATTGAATACCGAGTAATCGCTATTTGATAGAAGACCAGCCGTCACACCCGCAGCAGATGCCAGCGGGATATTCAGTGTGTGGACGTTACCTGTTGAAGTCCACGACGGCGCCGTACCCATGCTGCCTGGAAGTGCGAATGTCTGAGACGCTCCCGTCTGGCCGTTAAGACTTGCCACTGCTGCACCCACGGCACCGACGACTTGCACGGCAGTGCCGTCCCAATACTTCATCTGGTTGGCGCTTGAGTTATACCAAGTTTTGCCTTTGTCTTCTGCTCCCAGCCCTGTCGGGTCAGCTGCGTAAACACCGAGGCCTAAAGTCTTGGCTGCAGCGATCTGGATATTGCCGGCGTTAGTGACGTTGTTGCCGTTCATATCGAGGACACCGGACATGGTGTCTCCGCCTCGATTCACTGGCGTAAAGCCGAGGTCATCTTGCTTCGCATTAAAGCTCGTCCAGTCAGTCGAGCTCAGGTATCCGTTCGCTACACTGTCGGCACGACTCAGGGACAAGACGCCGGTGCCGGATGTGTAGCTGAGGGGTGATGTCGCCGACACGGCTGCGCGCGCTCTGGCGTCCGTGTAGTAAAGATTCGCTGCATCTTCACTCACAACCGCTGTCGTTAAACTCTGCCAAGTTTTGTTACCAGCTAAAAACTGCGTCACGTTCCCACCACTGGGTAGGGCTGGTTCCTTGCTCGCAAGGTCAGACGGAAGGCCCTGGATTTTACTCTGTGCAATGCCCGCACCGGAAGCAATGTCGGTATCGACAATCTGCGGTGCACTGA
>VGTI01000141.1 GCA_016874735.1 Deltaproteobacteria bacterium | reverse complement strand
TCTATCGTGAAGCAATATATCGAGGCGCAGAAAACACCACCCTGAACTCGCTAACACTGCGTGTCAGCTCGGGCGGGTGCCTTTTATCCCCGCCATGAATGGCAGGGTTTTACGGCACCAATGATAACGTGAGAGCATAGTTTTAGCCGTGACCAAAAGCCTCGAGAAAACCGCCGTTTTTGCCACCAAGTAAGTCAACTTTCGTCCGATTAACCTCGTTCCGCCCACTGCGATTTGACAGACCCGTAACAATGTAGTATTTTCAAATAGTTGGCTAATCAGAATCAGTACTACGGAATTTCCGGAAATTTCACCCAATGACTTCAGATATTCCACGAATTCTAGATCTCTCTGAAATTACTGCAAGAAAGAGCTCCTTCTTGTTTGGGCCAAGGGGCGCTGGCAAAACCCGTCTGATCGAACTCCAACTAGCCGAGGCGATGGTTATCGATCTACTCAGTGGCGACTTTTATCTGCCGCTTAGTCAAAATCCATCCGAATTAGCAGCCTTAGTTGCTGCGCGCCCAGAAGCACTCGTAGTGATTGACGAGGTACAGAAACTACCAATGTTACTCGACGAAGTGCATCGCCTCATTGAAAAAAAGGGACGGAGGTTTTTGCTAACGGGCTCAAGCGCTAGAAAACTAAAGCGCAACAATGCCAACATGCTTGGTGGCCGTGCCACGCAAGCAATGCTTCTGCCATTTACCTGGCAGGAGACTTCCACTGCTCAAAAATTTGACCTTGAGAGATTTCTCCTTTTTGGTTCCCTACCTCGTGTTTACCTGTCTGACAGTCCCCGCGAGGAACTCCTGGATTACATCACTCTTTACCTAAAGGAGGAAATTCAACTTGAGGCTGAGGTGCGTAATCTCCCAGCGTTCAGCCGATTTCTTAAGCTTTCTGCACAGTGCAGTGGCGAATTGCTGAATTACGCCAACATCGCGAGCGACATTGGACTATCGGCGAAGACTATCAAAGACTATTTCGAAATATTAGACGACACGTTGATTGGTTATCGACTGGAACCATGGCGCGAGGGCAAGAGTCGCAAGTCAGTAGCTACCGCAAAACACTATCTATTTGATTGCGGAGTCATTCACGCTTTAACCGGCACTAAGCACTTAGATCGCAATTCGAATACCTACGGTCTGTCATTTGAGCATTTTGTCATCAGCGAGGTGCGAGCTTACAACGCCTATCGTCGCCGCTATTGGGATCTAAACTTTTGGCGCACTAAACACGGAGAGGAGGTTGACCTCGTGATTGACAATCGCATCGCTATCGAGATCAAATCCACTCAACGCACCAGCAGCCGCGACAGTAAGGGTCTGAGTAAAATCGCTGAAGAGAACGACTGGCAACACCGAATCCTCGTCAGCCAGGATCCCATTGAACGCAAGTACGAAGACGGGCTTAGTCTTATTCCCTGGGAGTTGTTCTTTCGCCGACTTTGGGACGGAGAGTTTGACTAGTCATCATCGTTGCCTTCAAAGCGTGGCTAATTCTAAGACTCAACCCTATCTCCCAGCACCTGACTCAACTTCAACCTCGTCACGCCCAACGCCTCAGCTGTACGCCTAATCGACCCGTGTCTCTTCTGCGCTGCTTCGACTACAGCTCGTTCCACCGCCGCTACGACATTCCAAAGACTGACGTCAGTCGTCAAAGCATGGGCTAAAACCTCGTAAAGACCGTCAGCTGTAATGTTTGCGAATTGTGCCTGACCAGCGTTGTCACTAGACTTTGGTCCTGGCGCAAGCATGGTCTTAAGCTCAGGTAGATCATCGACCGATACAGCTCGCTCATCACCAACTGCTTCCGTAACCATGATATTGAGCACCTGCATAAGTTGGCGAATATTGCCCTGCCAATAGTAGCGGCCACAGCGGTCCACAAGTGCATTTACGGTATTACGAGAGACCTTAGCACCAAGACGCGCGAAGCCTAGGTCAATTAGATCCAGAAGGTCATCCGCTCGCTCTCTGAGTGGCTTAAGAGCGATCTGCAATCCGGTCAGTCGCCCGCGAAGGTCGAGTAGAAAGCGCCCCGCCTCTACCTCGTCATCAAGGTCTTTGGTCGATGCCACGATAACTTGAAACTCACTGTGGAGGGTCTTCGACTCTCCGGTTCGATTATAGGTGCCATCGTTCAGGACGCGTAGCAGGCGTTTTTGGCAGTCTTCGCTCAGTGCATGGATTTCGTCTAAAAATAAAATACCGCCATTAGCCTCACCTACATACCCAACCGTCGTCTCCTCAGCCCCGGTGAAGGCACCTTTCTTATGACCGAAAAGCATGCTGACCGCGGTATCGCCAGTCAAGTTAGCGCAGTTCACTGGGACGAACGGTATTGTTCCGTCGATCTCAGTTCTCAGCCTATGGACCAGCTTGGCCACCTCTTCTTTACCGGTTCCCGTCTCGCCAGTGATAATTACAGGTATGGTGGAGCTGACTGCAGCCTTCCGGGCGCGGGTACGGATATCAGAGGAGATAACCAAACCATCCGGGTACTTCTCAATGAGATGACTTGGCATCTCGGGCACAGACCTTTTTCGGCCACCGGCTACGCTTGATCTTCGTAGACGCATCGCTGCCTCAATGTGTATCTGCAGTTCTTCCTCACCTAGGATGGGCTTGCGGAAGAAATGGGCCACACCTTCAGCCTGTACCCGCCGGTAGGTCTCTATCTTGGGGTCGGCAGACATTGCGAGGGGGACAGTCTCTGGATGATTAGTTTTTACTTCTTTGAGGAGTTCCAGTCCCTCGTAAGAGTTTTGTCTACCTGACTGCAAGTGCATATCAGTCAGTACAAACTGGTAATTGACGTTGTCCAAGTAGGCCAATGCTTTTTCTAGGCTGTCGGCACCATCGGCGTCGAGCCCTATCCTAGTGGCCATTTCAAGATATCGGTTGAGCTGAGAAACATCGTCCTCAACGATAAGGATTTTGCGGCGTTTAGATTTAGTTGATGCCATGGCTTTATCCTTTAGTAACCGAGTCTTTGTAAACTAGGGCAATCAGGCTTGCTGCCTTATCTGGAGTCCTTGAGCTTTCGTCGTAAACGATACGGGCAGCTTCGAGAGAGGCGGGGTTAACATCACCATCGAGATCGATATAGGCACAGACGGGGGTTCCGTCGCGGGCGACCTCACTCTCAACACATACACCCTGGGCGGTCAGGGATTGTCTGATCTGGTTGCTCCGACTTATGTCGGTCAGTTGCACCAGAACATACTCGGCACCATTTCTCGATGGGGTAGGTTCGCTTGCCTTGGATTCAATCGCTTTGATCTCAGGTCGACTACCGTCCATGACGACGTTTGGTAAAGTCATTTCAAATCGCGAGAGACCGGCCTTGCGTTGGTAGGAAGTAGTGCCTCCGTGGGCCCGAGTGATTTCCATCACATTAAATAGACCAATGCCAGAGCCACCTCGTTTGCCACTGGTAGCGCCACGTTTAAAGAGACCTTGGACAAGTTCTTGGGGTACTCCTGGCCCGTCATCTGCGACTTGTATTGTCAGGCGGGGAAAGTCGATCTGTACAGATACCCAAATGTTACAGGCACCAGCTTCGACGCCGTTCCTGACAAGGTTAGTGATGGCGCGTTCAACTGCCAACCTGTCGACAAACGCGCGGATTGCGTATTCCGGATGATTTCGGCCGGGGTTTCCGGCGCATCTCGGCATAGATTTCCAGAGCATCTCGGCGGCTGATTCCGGGCATCTCGGCGGCTGATTCCGGGCATCTCGGCGGTGTTTTCCGATC
>VGTI01000140.1 GCA_016874735.1 Deltaproteobacteria bacterium | reverse complement strand
GTTCGTGCTTAATCTGCGACCGAATCAGACTGGTCTTGCCAGTGCCGCGTGCACCAAAGAGAAAAAAAGAATGGTTTTTCGGTAGATTACATGATCTTTCAAACATAGACCCACTCGCATACGGAAATGCCCGACATTTCCGTATTGTGGTGTTTTTAGTATGTTAGGTCAATATTTCAGAACGGTTATATACCAACGCAGGCCTAAAGTGGTGGTTACCGAAGGATTACTGTCGCTGGCTCAATCCGCTGGGTCTTTTAGCTTCGATCGCCCACAAGCCCTCCGGCGACATCTAGGCGCCTCATACTCATGTCCCTTCCTCACCCCCCAGAGCTCGTGATCAAAACTCAGGCATGTCAAATGCCGCTACCCGATCATGCGCCTACCAAAGGCGACGCCCCGAGCTCACACACTGCTTTCAAATCATTGCAGGCCATCTAAACACCTTCATCTCAGAGCGCGAAGCTGAGCAGCGGCCCCTACCCGATTATGTGGTCAAAGAGTTCGAGGCTTATCTCAAATGCGGCATTCTCGCACACGGTTTCATACGCCTTAAATGCACGACATGCTGTGACGAAAAGATTGTCGCATTTAGTTGTAAAAAACGCGGTTTCTTCCCGAGTTGCTGTGCCAAACGCATGGCCGAGGCTGCCACTCATCTGACGCAAAATGTACTTCCGCTCGTACCTTATCGGCAATTCGTCGTGTCATTCCCAATCCCGCTGCGTTACTGGCTGCACACGAATAAGCGCTTTGCCTCTGAGGTCTTTGGTCTCGTTACCAGGGAGATTCATCGCCACTACCTGCATGAAGCTCATGACGCTGGCATCGTCGATGCAACGCCGGGGACTATCTGTTTCACTCAGCGCTGGGGATCAGCGTTAAACTTAAACCCGCACATTCACTTACTTTGCATTGATGGTGTTTACACCAGATATGGCGATGTCGCACGCTTTCGCAATTTGGAGCCAATTAGCGATGAAGAAGTTGCCAGTCTAGTTGAGAGCATCGCTAACCTGGTCCGCAGTCTCGGCATCAAACGTGGCTACTTGGGTAAAGACGGCGATATAGTTCTAAACCCCACACTCGACCCACTGTTTCAAGATCACGAATCTCTTACGGCCGCACTAGCAGCCTCGATTAGCGGCAAAATCGCCTTTGGTCCTAATGCCGGAAGTTACGTCCGAAAGATCGGCGGTGGCTTCGGCTATGAGGGCGAAGTGCCGCTGGCTAAAGGCAAGCGCTGCTACTCAGTTAACGGCTTCTCACTCCACACCAATACCGCTGTTAATACTCATGCTCGCGACCGACTTTACAAACTGATCGAATACATCGCCAGGGGACCACTATCCAACGACCGTCTCGAGATCATAGCAAACGGCGACGTCAAGTTAGCACTCAAAACTCTATGGTCTAATGGAACTACGCATCTTGTGTTCACGCCGACGGAGTTTATTGAGAAGCTGGTGGCACTCACTCCCCCGCCGCGCAGTCATCTCGTACGGTGGTCTGGGGTTTTTGCACCCAACTCCCCTTACCGGAAAGACGTAACGCTCAGGCCCGAGATAAAGAAAGGATTCCAGTTTGGAGATGATGCAACGGAGGGCGAGAAAAAGGGTGAGTTCAAGAACTACACCTGGTCCAAGATGCTAGCACAAGTGTTCAAGATCGACGTCACCACGTGCCCTCAATGTGGCGGCGATCTCGCCAAAGTCTGCGCAATAACTGACCCCATGGAAGCGAGGCGATACCTAAAACACCTCGGTCTCGACTACGAGCCTCCGCCCAGGGCTCCGCCTAGACATGAGCAGGGAGAGTTCCACTTTGAGTCTGACGACTGGTCGAGGGAACACCTGAGCTGACCCAAATAAAAGCCAACTAATGAAACTGGGTCCAATCAGTAGATAGGCCGAGGCATCCTATTGCCCAGGTGGCCAAAGCTACGGACCATTGCAGAGATTAGCCCTAGTCAAGGTGGCCGAAACGGCGCCTGGTTCAGAGATATCCCGCCATTTAGGCAGAGAGTGGGATGCGGAGGAGGACGAGTTGGCGTGGGAAGCAGGTTCGTGTGCTGGGGAAATGGGAGTTGATTGTCCTACCATCGGATGGGGGCCCTTATTTTTCATGCTGTACATTAAGCATGACCGTTTGACCGACAAACAAAGCAAAATACGCCTTTAAGTGAGCGCCTTAATTGGACAGCTTAACGTCACCAGTGCACTTTGTTTTTCAGAAAATTTGACTGAACTAAGGGCCATACACGGCGCTCAAGAGCCTTCAGTGCCAAACACAGAAACCAAATACAGTGCTAGACGCCCTGCGATATTGAGGCTCGATGTAGCAATCCGATCTGGCGTGTCACTGTCTTTGTGCCAGTGGTCCAGATGTTTAAAGTCGATAAGATCAATCGTGGGTATTCCCATTTCGAAGAAAGGGGTGTGATCATTCTCCAGATCTAGACTTTGTGAATCCCACAGGAGTGGAAAGCCTAATTCTTTGGCTCCGCGCTCCGCTTCTCCTTGCAGTTCTGCAAGTGTGCTTGTGGTGCGGGTCAGCTTAATATCGGGTGAGCCCACCATATCTAGCAAGATTAGCCCCAGAAGTAGCGGTCCGTTCGGCCGGCCTGGGTTGGTTGAATTCATAGGTGCTAATGCCCGCGGGATGCACATCGGCGGGGCACCCTCGCTCCCGCAGTCGACAAGCTTACTGGCAAGGTTGCGGCTGCCGTAGGTGTGATCAATGATTTTTGCCGGGTGAACGACTTGGCCATCGTTCCAATCCTTGAGCACAGCCTCTTCGCCATCAAAGAACCAACCTACTACGGCACACTTCATCCGACCAAAGTCGTTGCTTTTTTTAATAAAGGCGAGGAGCTGTAGCAATACCGCTGTCGAGGAGCCGCTGTCGTTGGCGCCGAGATATGCTATGCCCTCTAAGGATTTAGTGTCAAAATGGGTGGCCAAAGCTATTACGCAAGAAGCATCACGATTACCAATCGGCGTCGTATAAATATTGATACCTGCGCGCTCTAAAGTTAGGTCTACTGGCCCCGCATTCGAAGCAAGTGCTGCTGGATTGGGTATGACAGCTTTGAATTCATCGCTAATGCTATCGATACCCACAGACTTGAGGCGTTGGGTGAGCCAGGCGGCTATGGCGCGCTGCCGCTCTGAACCCATGGGGTGGGGGCTAGCGCTTAATTCAGATAGATCACTTTTAGCGAGCGCATCATCGAGCACAAAGCTCGAACTCGAATAATATGCAGGACTAGGCTCTGGGCTTGATTTAGATGACTTTGAATGCCGCCAGCAATTAGTGGCAACAATGGCTAGAGCTAAAGCGGTTAATATACGTCCTGTTAGTCTGGTCGGGCTTTTAGCCATAATAAGCCTTCCGGGTGTACTGCGCACTGTTCCCTTGGTGCTGCCAAATACATGCTAACTGATTCTACTTGCTAATCCAATCTACCCACCTTGCAGAGGCAGTTTTGATTTGGCTGCAGTCGGTAGATGTAGCGAAGTGCATTGGCAAATCGGCTTAACCATCCATAGCACTAAGTAGGCGGCCTACTCTTGGCAGAGATGCGCTGCGCCGCAGCAGCGGCGGAGGGAGAGTGCAGCATCTGCTGGCGAAAAATGCGGCACATGACCCACTCGCATACGGAAATGCCCGACATTTCCGTATTGTAGTGTTTTTAGTATGTTAGGTCAATATTTCAGAACGGTTATATACCAACGCAGGCCTAAAGTGGTGGTTACCGAAGGATTACTGTCGCTGGCTCAATCCGC
>VGTI01000139.1 GCA_016874735.1 Deltaproteobacteria bacterium | reverse complement strand
TCCCGACGTGACGGCTAAAGTCCACAATCTTTGATCCGATCATGAAAGAGTAGCGTGGCAATCACGCTGCTCTTTTTGACATACTGCCGCTTACCTTGGACAGCCGTCTTAAATGTGGATAAGAACATATAAAATCTCCCGTTGTTTACTCCAGATGCGTTCATACCGAAGTAAAATACCTTCAAGGTTGTACTCAAATCACTGACTGCTGTTTGGTTAAATATGAGGCCGGGCGACGCATCGTTTCGGTCCACACGTATCATTGCCCCCGTGCCGGCGACATGTAGTTGCCGTGCCGGATTTGTGGTCCCTATCATTACAGCTCCATGACTATCAGCTGCAGCGTCAATGTAAATCACAGCTCAGATCCTATTTCAAACTAACGAATATTGGCGCAGATGAAGTTGCAGGATAGGTTGGCGGATGCTGAGGGGTTGCAGTTATATGCGGCTAATTGACCAGAGGCGTTGACGGCCCAAGGACATGTCGAAAATGGCGCACTAGCCCAACATGAAGCACTGATTACAAAACCATTGCCCGGACAAACTGTAACGTAAGAACTCCAGCTTTGTGCTGCCAAGCTCGTTGCCACAGTCGCTGGGTTATTGCCTGGCGTGTAATACCCCATCTTGATATTTCCTGAACCAATATCAAGGGCCTGGGCAGGGGCTGTTGTGCCTATCCCGACATTGCCGGCAGATGTGACCCTTACCTTTTCTGTCGAGTTCGTTATCAGTCTTAAATCACTGTTCGTCGAAGATCCAATCCACGGTTGGTTTGCATCCGCTCCCATGTAAAGCCCCTGAGTGCCTCCCTGGCCGGTGACAGCAATCGAAGCTGACGTGGGCTTATAGACCTGCAATGGATTAGCCGGGCTTGTCGTCCCGATCCCGACGTTGCCCGCACTTGTTATCCTGAGCCTCTCAGTTGGAGTACCGCCAGGACTGGATCCGGTACTTGGAGCTGTCAAGAATGCTAAATGTCCTCCCCAAGTCCCCGAGTCTATTGCTCCCACCCTTGCAAGCGTCATGACGTCTGCATTATTGGAAAACGCGATATTCGAGCCATTTCCGGCGCTGCTATTAACTGAGTTTAGGCGCAACAGATCATCTGAAGCACCGGTGCCTGTGCTCTTAACGATTGTAAGTGGAGCAGATGGGGACGTCGTCCCGATCCCGATGTTGCCACTACTCAATATTGTGAGTAGCCCGTTTGCAAAGGATTCAGGGGAGGTAGCATGGCGACCTATTTGGAAACGGTCAGATGGGCTTCCGTTTGCATATGGTACGCCCGCCCACCACTCTTCCACTCCGTCAGTCGACGCGGCAATACGCATTCCGCCACCGCGACGTGATGATGTCCGGTCTAAAACTAGTTCAGCTCGGGTGGTAGATGCTCCAGCGTCGCCTTGAATCCGAAGAACTCCAGAGCCAGAGGGATTTTTCACTTGCAAAGAGGTGAAATTTCCCGAGCCGTAGACGCTAAGTTTAGCTGTGGGATCTGTAGTACCAATTCCGACGTTGCCGTTGCCTTTCATAACCAAACCAATCGTGTCCACGGCCATTGAGTTGGTTGCAGAGTAGCGAAATGCAATGCTGTCCTGGTCGTCGTTATTGAGTAGGTCTAGCACCAGATGGTTGGCTGCCGGACCTGCGATGATTCCTCCATTGCCGGTAATTCCTGGATTAACTGAGATACCTGTGGTTCCTAAACTCAAACTCCTTACGCTGGCATCTCCTGATACCTCAAGCTTCTTGTCGGGAGCCGTCGTCCCTATCCCGACATTTCCACTAAAATATCCATTACCACCCGATACCTGCCCAGTGACGCTGATGACTGACGCACCATTAATCGTCGCCGCAGATATAATTGGAGACGCTAGAGTCTTATTACTCAGCGTCTCCACTGCAGTCTGAGTTACTATGACTCCACTCGACGGAAAAGTAGCCGATGAAACGACTCCAGTGCCACCGACAGATGTGGGGAGCACGCCAGTCACAGCCGCCGCTTGTGCTAAATTGATCGCGCCAAATGAAGGCGCCCCACCGCCACTCGGGACGACTAAGCTCTGGTACGCAGCACCCGCAGCAGTGGATAAAAGATTACCGCTACTGTTACCGAGTAAGACGCCGTTATTGGTAAAGCTAGCAGCTCCGGTACCACCATTGACCACAGGCACGATGCCAGAACCGATAATAGACGCGGGAAGTAAGGGAATGTCGGCGACCGCGAGTGAGCCACCGGAGTAAATACGCCCCTTAGTATCAGTCGCAATCTTAGTGTAGGTACCTGCAGTTACACCGGTCGCCGTCAGCGAAGGATTCGGAAAGTTACCCGTTAAGTCGCCACCAGCGACGCCTGTCGGTGCTAATCCCGATGCCCAAGACAAGGCACCAGAGCCATTCGTAACTAAAGCCTGACCGCCGGATCCATCGCTAGGTGGCAAGGTCCATGTACTCGTAGAGGCTAAGTTGTCGGGCGCCTTTAGTGCCAAAAAATTTGTGTTCGTACTGTCATACATGACGAGCTTCTTAGCCAAGACTCCGTCACCACGGATATTCATATCGCCATTAAATGTACCGGTGCCTGCGATCACGCTTCCCGTCGTATGAAGCTCAGTGGCACCCGCAATCAACGAAGCACCGCTCAATGTGCCTGCATTAATAATCGGCGAGGCTAAAGTTTTATTGCTGAGAGTCTCTGTCTCTATCCGTGTTACCACTACCCCACTTGCGGGAAAGGTCGCCGTCGAGCTGATACCCGTACCACCCGCCGATGCTGGGAGTACACCAGTCACAGCCGCCGCTTGCGATAAGTTGATCGCTCCAAACGACGGCGTACCACCACCACTCGGCACGACTAAGCTCTGGTACGCAGCTCCCGCAGCGGTGGATAAAAGATTACCGCTGCTATTGCCCAATACGACGCCGTTATTAGTAAAGCTAGCAGCTCCGGTACCACCGTTGCCCACAGGCACGATACCAGAGCCGATAATCGATGCGGGCAGTGTGGGAATGTCGGCAACCGCGAGTGCGCCACCGTAATAAATCCGACCCTTCGCATCAGTCGCGACCTTGGTGTAAGTTCCAGAGGCAACGCCAGTCGCTGTTAGTGTGGGATTTGGAAAGTTACCCGTTAAGTCGCCACCAGCAGCCCCTATTGGTGCGAGACCCGAAGCCCACGATAAGGCACCAGAGCCATTAGTAACCAAAGCCTGACCGCTAGACCCGTCAGTCGCTGGTAAGGTCCACGAGGTTGAGGCAGCTAAAGTGTCGGGTGCTCTCAACGCTACAAAGTTAGTCGTACCATTATCGTGCATCACCAGCTTGTTGCCAGTGACACCGTTGCCACTAATCGTGACATCACCATTAAATTGGCCGGAAGCCGCAGTTACAGTGCCAGTCGTGTTAACCACCGTAGAGCCGGTGATCAGCGATGCGCCGCTCATAGTCCCTGCATTCACAACGGGCGAGGCCAAAGTTTTATTACTCAATGTCTCTGATGCACTTTGCGTCACGACCACACCAGAGGTCGGGAATGTTGCCGTCGAGCTAATCCCAATACCACCGGCCGTAGTCGATAGCACTCCAGTCACAGCCGCCGCCTGCGATAAATCAATAGCTCCAAACGACGGCGTCCCGCCGCCACTCGGGACGACTAGGCTCTGGTAGGCCGCACCTGCAGCAGTGGACAAAAGATTGCCGCTGCTATTTCCGAGTACGACGCCGTTGTTCGTGAAACTTGAAGCCCCTGTACCACCGTTACTGACTGGCAGGACACCACTGGTGATACTCGACGCTGACAGCGGCGGGATATCACTGGCCGAGAGTGTCGCACCTAAGTAAACGCGGCCTTTAG
>VGTI01000138.1 GCA_016874735.1 Deltaproteobacteria bacterium | reverse complement strand
GCATGGCATGCAGCCCAGCGCTGGCTGCAACTGTGCGGAAATTCAAGGTAGCTCAAGCTAGGGCTACGCCGTAAGTCCCTGAATGAATAGATTTAGGTAGATTGCGGAGAGCGGCATGCCATTACAAATAAAATTTGGATTCACTTAACCGTGGCGCTCGACCGGTAGACGTAAAGTGTCGGAATGCCACTCTTACTGTTAGCAGTGCGCTGTATCGAGGTCTGCGTATTGCATGCCAGTGTTGAGGTGCCGGCGTACTCAATCGTAAAGTTACCAGCAGCGCCAAGGACGGGGATTGACGACAACGGAATCGTTACATCAGTGTAGCTCACATCACTGGCCAGGGAGGCTTGATCGACAGTGGCTGTACCGATCGTATTGCCATCATATTTGACGGTGAATGTGCCGGCCCCGTAGCCGCGGTAATTGGCACCCAGATTGCGCGTTACGCGCACTTTCACGGAAGGAGCGGCGTCACCGGTGCTATCTAAAGCTGCTTGAAGGCCTTTAAGGACATCAGCTTCACTAGGGGGTGTGCTGGACTGCCCGGCTCCGCTCGATGCAGCTATTCTACGCGACAATTCGCTGGCTACGCTTGCTTGCCACTTCTGCGTGAAGCTAGCCGAAGTTAGGCTGTTAGAGTTACAAGCAGCAGTAACCTTGCCTGCATCGCCATCGGCACTGTCGGATGTTTTCTCAAAAGTAATGGCATCTGGAGCGTAGCCATCAACTTTTACCTCAGTGTTCTGTGGAATAGAGATCAACTGCAGAGGATTTACGCCATCACCAAGGTTTGGCAAGATCCGAACACCGTGGAAGGCTCGCATGGGCTTGTTAGATGCAGTCGCCGTCTGGCTGATATCGCTGGTGAAACTGTATAGACCGACCTTAGCAAAGGGATTCTCATAGTTGCCGTTGCTATCCTTAACAAGCAGACCGGACTCTTCACATAGATCTAGGGTGGTCTGCGGCTCAGGTGCAGATCCAGATACTTTGAGACATGCTTTTAAAGCGACTTTCTGGCTAGAGTAGGAAGGAGCACTGTTACTAGCCAGTGTAAGGGTGTCGCCACTGTAACAACGGCCGTAATTATTGCCATTAACTTCGACGTAGACGGCTACATCGTTCATGATCAGACGTTGCTCGCAGCTGTAGTTCATGAGAGCACTAGCTGCGACGATATTATCTTTGGGACGAACCACAAACTGAGAGAGACCTGCGCTGTTTGAGTACAGACTGCTCCAAAGGCTGGAGCTGGTCTCAGGGTTGTCGCTGGTGTCTACAGCTAAAGGAGCTCCGGCGATTCCGAAGAAAATCTCCATGTTGTCATCTTTGTCGAGTGTAGCTGCCATGGTGATGCCAGGCGTCGAATCAGAAACGCCCGCAGGTTTTTGCACCTGCGCGATGTTCCAAGTCCCGTCTTTGCGGCCAAAGAAGACTTTCATGGTCCGACCATTTTCACCGAAGGAATCGGCGCAGCTGAAAGAAAAATTACGGCCCAGATCCAATACGTGACCACCGGCAAACGTAGTCTTACCATCGAAGTCTTTCAAAGCATAAGCGGGCACGTCTTCGTCGACGTCGCCGCCGCCCTTAGCTATTTTTTCGCGACCTGCAGTGGTGGTCGGATCGAGGCAAGGGACGCGGTAACTGCTGACTCGCTCAATGTAGCCGTTCAGGCGGCTATCGACATCTGCCAACCTGTCAAAGATCTGCGTCGGCCCGGCTCTGAAAAACCGGCTTCGCATGTCCCACGCCGCGTAGCAGCTTAGATAAGCATCCGATTGGGTATTAGAATTGACCTGCGCGCAGGCAGCGGCTGCAGCATCCTCATCCGAACCCAGTAGCGATGCAGAGTTTGTCGGCTTAAAACCCTTGGGTGTTGCTGCTAATGCTTTGTTCTTGAGGTTCGGGCTCACCAACGCTGGGACCGTGATGCTGTTGCCGCTGCTGGGTTCGTCTGACGACCCAGACTTCTTCTTGCTACATGCTAGGGGTAGTAACACGAGCCCGCAAACAAACAGCTTACCCAAGTTGACGCCAGTCATAGCATGACTCCCATGGAGGGTTATGAAAGAAGTTACATAGGCGTACTATAAGGTCGGAATAGCACATTGGGAAATCACTGCGGTGATTAGTCAGGCCTTAGTTCCTGACTTTCCTGGATGAAGTCCCTTGATTTTTTGATGGGCCATTACTTTTCCGACCAATTCCCGATTTTTAACTTGTTGTACCGTGGCAGGCTCCTACATCATCCCGCCCATGCCGCAAGTTGCAAATGGCTCTCGCCAGAGTTGGTGCCAATTAGTATTGGTTCGTATTTAAAAGTACTTAGGACTTAACTTTACCGGTCGGTCCTCCCATTTCTTGGTGCTGATTGGTAGCGAGAGGCATAAAAATCGTGTCGCAGTCGTGTCGGAGTCCGGCGGTATATGTCCGGTCCCCTCGATGGTATTCAAAGTCATAGCTTTTCTAGAAGACGGTTTAGGATCATGCTGTGGGCCTCGTCTGTATAGTACGCTGTGTTGTTTGCGAGTAGCGGGATGATGTCATTTCTAAAGGTCGGATCAGCCAACTTCGCGTCGAGATTGTAAACATATTCAGTCTGAGAGACGCCGTGCCCACCGTGCTCCATATAGCGGCGGAAGCTAGTCAGAATTTTTGTTACGTCGAGCGAGGGGTAACGGGACAGCGCGAGCCATAGGTCGTAGAGGTCCCTGCCTTTCTTACGCTGATATAACGCGCGCAGCTTCGTTCCTAGGAGTTCTTCCAGTATATACGTCGAAATTTGTACTGCAGCGTTGTACCACGGACTATCGATACTGAACGGATGTGTGCATAGCCCGTACACGTTGAAATGCTCCCGCGTATTGATCTCGACCTTGAGTCTGAGTGGGACAGTTGGGGGTATCTCTGAGGTGAATCTATAGACCAAAGTTACGCGCCCGTGACCTTGCTTTCGCTGCGGCGCGCCCAGCCAAGGATCGAGCCGCACTCGCAGGGCATTGATGACATCGCCGATAGCGCCGGCGCGCACTTGCACGAGATCAATGTCTTCGGAATAACGCCCGGCAGGTGCCAAGAACAACTTGTGTAATGCAGTGCCGCTCTCCGCAATCTACCTAAATCTATTCATTCAGGGACTTACGGCGTAGCCCTAGCTTGAGCTACCTTGAATTTCCGCACAGTTGCAGCCAGCGCTGGGCTGCATGCCATGCCCCCGGAGGTGGTGTTAGCCCCCTCCTAGGCACTGGCACCATGCGGCACAGAACACCGTCCAGTGCTCGCGGAGCGCCTTCGTCTCAGCTCCACGACCTTAGTGGTCGTGACGCTAGGTTTACCTGTGGCGTCGAGCGACGTGCGTTCGATGCCGCTGCCGGTAAACTGGGCTGAGTGTCTCCGCGTCACTGGTGGTATCTGGCCCGAGCAGGGCAAGTCTTTGTGCATCACGAGTTTCAATCCATTTATGGCAGCGTTCTCGTCACGCAGGTGGTGACTGGCGCAGGCAGGGCAGTCCCAACTGCGTACCTCCGGGGGGAGTCCTTCGGCTAGCTTATACCCACATGCGGAGCAGGTGCGTGTCGAGCCATGCTCAGGCCACTCGATGTAAATGCGGCCTGACCTGGCTGCCACCCACTGGACGACGAGTTTAAATCTACCGATGAGGGACTGGTTGTTCATGCTGCGGCGCATGCCTTTGCTTAAGCCGCCGCCCCTGGGTGTGTAGTCGCCAATGGCAATGATGTCGTAATGCTTACAAAGAAAATTTGCTACCGTCTGCAGCATCAGCTTGGTCTGGTCTCGCCTCTTTTGCAGCAGACGCTTATAGGTGTGGTCGAGTCGCTGATACCTCCTTGATGATTTGAAATGAATAACTTTGCCGTCTTTAGTCACTGGTACCGATTTGCGTAGGCACTTGTCGCGTTTGGATTTGACACGGTCGATCTCGCG
>VGTI01000137.1 GCA_016874735.1 Deltaproteobacteria bacterium | reverse complement strand
GGTGACCCACCCTAAATCGGCGGTGCACCAGTAAGTGTCCTCATCTTTGAGGTCGAAAATCCACTTACTCGTAAGAGTTGTATGCAGCAGGTAACCAGCGGTCGTGTGCATGATGCCCTTGGGCTTGCCCGTGCTACCGCTCGTATAGAGGAGAAACAGGGGATGCTCAGCATCGACTGCTACTGGTTCGCAGTGCGGCGCGGCTTTGGCCAAGACCTCGTGCCACCAGTAATCACGCCCGGTGGTCATCGGTACCACGTCACCGGTGCGGCGTAGCACAAGCACCTTCTCGACAGACGGAGATTTAAGTAGTGCTTGATCGACATTTTGTTTAAGCGGGACGACGGCACCGCGGCGGTTACCGCCGTCTGCCGTGATCACGAGTTTAGCCTGTGCATCATTGTTACGATCAGCGATTGCTTCGGCGCTAAAGCCGCCGAACACCACATTATGCGTAGCCCCGATGCGCGCACAGGCGAGCATAGCGATCGCTAACTCAGGAACAAGCGGCATGTAGATCGTGACGCGGTCGCAGGGTTTGATACCGAGATCCTTGAGCGCACTGGCACAGCGACTGACTTCACGATGGAGATCATTGTAGGTGAGCGTGCGCGTCTCGCCGGACTCTGCCTCCCAGATGATGGCTGCTTTATTTTTACGCCATGTTTGCAGGTGCCGATCGACGCAGTTGTAACTTACGTTGAGTTTAGCGCCACTAAACCATTTAGCATGTGGTAATTGCCAGTCGATCACACGGTCCCAGCGACGCGTCCAACTAAGGAGCGTCTCGGCTTGCTGCGCCCAAAAGCGCTCTGGTTGCTCCGCGGCAAACTGCCAAAGGCGATCGTATTCGGCGAGGGAATTGATGGCTGCCCGTGACTGGAATGCGGCCGGAGGTGGAAACGACCGCTCCTCTTTAAGAAAACTACTGATGGCTGGGTCACCGGCAACAGGGGGGGTAACGGCAGTCATAACGCCTCCGTAGCGACATTTCGCATGCTTGTCGCAATACTAACGCCACGTTGCCACTGAAGCCAGCAAAAGACGCGAGATCGCCGACGGACATCTGCATTTATGAGAGCCATGTCGTTCGACTCGCTCAAGCGAGTTAGCTAGGTTGTGCCTCTGAGGCGTCATGGGGACGCTACCGCTGTGAGAGACAGCGGCAATCACGAGGAGCGAGTAGTTTATGCGTAAGTTTTTGACCTGGAGTTCTTTGGTAACTGTGGCAACCATGGCAGTCGCTGGATCGGCCCCCGCGGCTACGCTGACGGATGAGACGAACAGTTTGATCGGTGAGTGGGAGGGACAAACCAGCGATGGCAGCATGGTGCATCTCAGTTTTACGGCCGGTCAGGAGCCCGTGCTGCTTAACGGACGGTGGCAAGTGGGCGGTGGCAACTTCGCTCGCGACACTGGCCTGAGTCTAGTGCGGCTTGGTGGTAACATGTTTCTGGTACCTGACAATTCACCCTTTACAGCAGCGCAACCTGTGTACAATGTGACGCGCCTGCCGAGCGGTGGCCTGCGCGGGGTCCAGCTGCAGCACGACGCCACCGAGGGTGGCATGGCGCTCAGGGTGGAGGAGGTGCGATTCGGCAAGCAGCGCGACGATGGCACCCGCGTCCTCCATTTTGGTCTAGGCGACAAGCTCTGCGCTGATGCGGCGAGTCCGAGCGGCAAGGCTTGTGGCAGTGCCGAGGTCCAGGACGTGGTGCTGCACAAATTGGCGCAGTAGATGGCTGGGTTGACTGTGTAGATAGGGGCTAGGCACGAGGGAGATGGCTGCGCGCGACCATCTCCCTTTTGCGTGACTAAGCCTTGAGGCTGGTTTATATAGGAGGATTGACTTGATTGACGGCCATGACCGATATCGTACCGTCAAGAGCAGCAGATTCGCTTAGGAGGACTAGCCATCGGAGCGCAATGGAAACACGCTGGACGTCAGGATTCAGCAGCAAGACGAGGACAGGTCTTTGGCAAGCTAGCTAAAGAGATTGCGGTAGCAGCCCGCCTGGGTGATCCCAGCCCTGAGCATAACGCCAGACTACGGGCCGCTGTGGAATCAGCCCGTAAAGCCTCGATGCCGCGCGATACGATTGAACGCGCGATCAAAAAGGGGGCCGGCCTTACCGGTGACGACGTTAGCTACGATCTGGTGACCTACGAGGGCTTCACGCCTCACAAAGTCCCAGTGATCATCGAATGCCTGACTGACAATAAGAACCGCACCGCCTCTGACATCCGCGTCTGCTTCCGCAAAGAGGGGCAGCTTGGTGCCATCGGCTCGGTGGCCTGGATGTTCGACCGCGTTGGTGTGATCGAAGCGGTCCACGCCAACGCTGGCATCGATAGTGAGGGAGCTGCCATCGAGGCTGGGGCTCAGGATGTGGAACCCTTGGAGGCCTCAGAGGTTGAGAGCGGCCAGGTGGGTGCACGCTTTTACACGGAGCCCACGGATCTCGACGTCGTCAATAAAGCTCTGACCGAAGCCGGTTGGACTGTCTCAAAGTCGGAACTCAGCTACCGCGCCAAGAGCTTTGTCGAGCTCGCTGCCGATGCAAGACGCGAGGTCGAGGAGTTTCTCGGTGACATCGATGATTTAGATGATGTGCATCGGGTCTATGCTGGCATAAAGTAAGCATTATTCATCAATTCACTGAGGTGGGGGGCTACTAGATGGCGCAGTTTATTTTGGCGATCGATCAGGGCACCACGGGAACCACCGTCTTAGTGGTTGATGTCACACAGTCTGATGCTACGACGATCATTGGGAAGCAAACGGTAGACTTTACCCAGCATTATCCCGAGACCGGCTGGGTGGAGCATGACCTCGACGGTATCTGGAGCTCCGTGTCGCAGGCAGCGACCCAGGCTCTGGCCCAAGCCGCTGCTGCGACTACGCACTTCGATCTCAAAAAGATCGTAGCTATCGGTCTCACCAATCAACGGGAAACGCTCTGCGTTTTTGAGCGTAAAACTGGGAAGCCGCTGGCTCGCGCTATCGTATGGCAGTGCAAGCGGAGTGCCGCCATTTGTCAAAGACTGCGGGCGGATGGGCACGAGGCAGAGATTAAGGCTAAAACGGGACTGGTACTGGACCCCTACTTCAGCGGCACCAAGATCACCTGGCTGATGGAGCATAATCCAGAGCTTGCGCAAGAAGTCCGTCGCGGCCATGCCGTGTTCGGCACGATCGACACCTATCTCATCGCCCGACTCACGGGTGGTAAGTCCTTTGTCACTGAGGCGAGTAATGCCTCGCGTACGCTGGCCTTCAATATTCACACAGGACGCTGGGACCAAGGACTCATTGAGACGCTTGCGATCCCAAGCGTCGATGCGCTGCCACAGGTCCTGGACAGTGCCGGGCTCTTTGGCACGACACAGGGCCTAAGCTGGCTGCCTGACGGGATTCCCATAAGTGGTGTGCTCGGTGATCAGCAGGCAGCTTTGGCTGGACAGACTTGTTTTGATGTCGGCGAGGCCAAATGCACCTACGGCACCGGTGCCTTCCTGCTGGCTAACTTGGGATCCAAGCCCCTAGTGTCAAAGGCTGGCATGCTCACGACAGTCGCCTGGTCACTTGGTGGCAAACTTAGCTATGCCTTTGAAGGCTCGGCGTTCATTGCGGGTGCTGCCGTGCAGTTTTTACGCGATCAACTGCGCATTATCCGTAGCGCTAGCGACAGCGAAGCCATTGCGCGCACGGTCACAGCCGCTCCTGAGATCTATTTCGTGCCGGCTCTGGCCGGCCTGGGTGCACCGTACTGGGATCCAAAAGCGCAAGGGGCATTCCTCGGTCTCACGCGCGGCACGAGCCAGGCCCAAATGGTACGAGCCGTGCTCGAAGGCATCGCCTTACAGGTGCGCGAGCTGACCGAAGCTATGGCGCGTGATCTCGGTAGCCCCTTGCAGGTCCTCCGGGTCGATGGCGGTGCTGCCGCCAATAGTCTGCTCATGCAGGCTCAGGCCGATTACGCAGGCATCCGCGTTGATCGCCCCGTCAACCTTGAGAC
>VGTI01000136.1 GCA_016874735.1 Deltaproteobacteria bacterium | reverse complement strand
TGCACGACATCAAGTCGTTGCTCTAGGGATGGCGATACGGGGTCGTTGGACATAAGGGGCCTCCTGGGTTGAGGCCGCTTACCAAATCACAAGGGCGGTAGGTGTCTTAAAAGTTAGATAGAATCAGGTAAGCGGCAGCGTAAGTCCTGCGCCACTTCACTTTGGCAAATAGGCGCAGCGTGTGGATGCCAAATTTTATTTCAGCCTGCCGCTGTGCGCTTGAGATCTTCAATTTTTAGTGCAAGGCCGATCACTTGATCCACATGTACTGAACTAAGCCCGAAGTGCTCTCCGCTTCGCTCCGTGCCCTTCGGGCGATTCCTTAACTCACACGCCCATTATTTCACATAGCTCTGGATTATCTTTTCTAAACACCTCGATCTCCAAGCTTGCTGCGTTGCCAACTGGCTCGATGCTTTTGAATGGTAGCCAAACATATGGCGACACAAACGGTGCGCCAAGAAACACTAGTGCGCTCCGGCCGTTGGTGTCGTCGTAGTAACCAATGGTGCCCTTGTGTTTACCGCGAGTGATTAAGACTGGTCCAAAATCAAGATCTTCCATAGTTGCCAATAGTTACCTCCGGCGTTGGGTCGGGTGTTGCGAGGCGCCACCTTAGCACTGCTTTGTTTCCTTGAAAAGGCCGTCCATCAGGGCTTTCCTGGCCTCCAATTTCTATTGGAGGATCAGCCATGTACAGAATTAAGTCGACACCACCTCACATCACAGAGTTTGTAAAGCAGATGGAGATTCGGGGTCGCAGCAAGAAAACTATACTTGGGTATGCCGAGAGTCTTGACTACTTTTTTAAATTTTATGTGGGACTAAAACCTAGCAACTTAACCATCAATAAAATCAATGATTACCAAAGTCACCTCATTCGAAAACGCAAGCATTCGCCTGCTTATGTAAACTCTCAGACAGCTGCGATCAAATTCTTCTGCCGGAGTGTCTTAAAAAAAGACTGGGACTATAACCTCATTCCTTACATGAAGGACGTTAGGTCTTTGCCGGTTGTTTTGTCGAGAGATGAGATCACACGACTTTTAAAGTGCGCCACAAACATTAAGCACCGCGCCTTACTGACGACGATGTATGCCACGGGAGTGCGGCCTGTGGAACTTACTTTTCTCAAAGTGGCTGACATAAACACGAATGAAAAAGTAATTCATGTGCGTCACGGTAAGGGAGCCAAGGACCGGTATGTGATGCTTTCGGATCAATTGCTTGAGCTACTGCGTGACTACTGGCGGGCAACTAAACCACCGCGACAGGGCTTCATCTTTCCCGGAGAACAACCTGGCGAGCCAATGAACGTGGACTCGGTAAGCGCAGTCTTTAGGCGTCTTAAGCCCAAGGCTAGACTTGGCGAGAAGTCGTGCCTTTATTCTTTACGCCATAGCTTTGCAACACACCTTTTGGAGCAGGGCGTAGATCTACGCGTCATTCAAAAAATGATGGGCCATGAAGACATTTCGACCACGGTAATTTATCTGCAGGTGGCTAAGGAATTCATCGCTCGTGTCGTTAGTCCTCTCGACCATCTGCAGCCAGGTCGGTAAATCAAAAGTGGAAAAACCAAAATTAGATATGGCCGATATTTTTAGGTTTCATAGGCATAAACTCGGAATTTTATCCTGGCAAAAACAAAAAGTGGTCAAAGCCATCACTGAGTGCCGTACGGCTGCCTTGGGTGGTCATATTTACGAATGCAACCGGTGCGATAACCGAGAGCAATCCTATAACTCGTGTCGCAACCGGCACTGTATCAAGTGTCAATTTGCAGCGAAGCGTGAATGGATCGAGGAGAGGGCTGCGGATCTTTTGCCGGTTTGTTATTACCATGTGGTTTTCACGATACCTCATGAATTTAACGAACTGATACTGACGAATAAAAGAACTATTTATGACATTCTTTTCAGGGCGTCGTCCGCAACGCTTAAGGAGGTGTTTAGACGCAAGTATCAAGCTGAGCCAGGGATGATTGCAGTGCTGCACACGTGGGGTCAAAACCTGAGTTTACATCCTCATATTCACATGGTGATACCAGGCGGTGGCTTAGCTGACGGTGACAGCAGGTGGGTCCACACGGAAGAAAAATTCTTTCTTAACGTCAGAGCTTTAGGCAGTGTTTTTCGAGCAAAATTTATCAAGATGATCCGTCGCGCCTACAGTAAGGGACCACTGACATTTCTTGATATCAACGAGCATCTCGCTAACCGCCCTGCTTTTCAAGACCTGCTCGACACCACATTCAAGCAAGATTGGAATGTGTACGCCAAAAAGCCATTTCAAAACCCAATGCACGTCCTCAAATACCTGGGCGGCTATACACACCGCATAGCCTTTGCCAATCATAGGCTGCTTGAGTTTGATGAGAAGACGGTGCGTTTTAAAATCCGCGACCGCCAAGCGGAGAAGGAGGGAAAATCCGCATCTACCGAGATGACTCTGCCGACGGTGGAATTCATGAGGAGATTTCTTTTGCATGTAGTACCGCGGGGATTCATGCGTATTCGCCACTACGGAATCCTGGGGTCATCACGCAAGAAAACAGCGCTAGCAGCAGCACGCAAGCTATTACCCGAAAGTCATGACAAGGGCACAAAATCTGTCGCCGAGATGGTCGCTGAGTTTGCCACCGCCTCACCGATCACCAGTGACGAGTGTCAAAAGTGTAAGGCAGGAAAGATGATCCCAATCGAGACCATCATGCCGGTGAAGATCACCGACAGCACATGACATCGCCACCAACATCACAAACTACCAGTCTGGAGATCCGGGCCACGGACCTTATTGAGCTTGGTGAAAAAAACGAAAAATAGTGGCAAAAAGTTAGGTCAGATTTGAAGTCCTGGTGCATCATTAACGCCGTCACTTATACCCGTAGCCACGAGACTCGGATAAAAATAGTCGGTGTGGGTTATCACCGAGCCAAAAAACTCGACTCAATCCCCATAGGGACGTCCCAATCCAGCTTGAGGCGACAGGCCCAATGATCACGCTGACCACCATTGGCCATAAGCAGCGCCGCAACCGCAACTACCGCCGAGTATGGCCAGTCGCCCCAACCTCGGGCATTGGGACGACGGCGCCAGCTGCGAAGCTTGAACTCTATGACACGGTTCAAGCAAACCCGCGTTTGATCCTGTCAGGTCAGGAGTTCTATGCGGCCGCCAACACATCAACGAGTGGTATTGCATTCCTGGCTGGTGTCAATCGGACCAGTAACCGGCAGCTTTGGATCGGTGACTCTGCGGCTCTTACTTCAAATACCACAAACCCGATTATTCGCATCAGTCCGAATGGTCTAGCCATAGACGCCATTGCCACGGACGGAGTAACTACGAAGCAGTTACAACTTGGTAACACGGCAGGCTTGAATCTACTCGGCAACGTCGGTATTGGTACAGTGACACCCGTTGCTACACTTGACGTAGCCGGCACCATGCGGATGGCAAAAAACGCCTCGGCGCCTTATTCCTGCGATAATGCCCATGACGGCGCTCTTGCCATCACCTCGTCCTACACTCAATGTATTTGCAAAGGTGCCAGCAGTAGCTGGGTGCGAGTTACCGATGGTAGCTCCACATGCTACTGGAACAGCATCCCAATCGTCATCAATGGTACGTCGCGCAATTGGAGCGACGGCACCTACGCGATCAGTTGCAACGCTTACCGCAGCGGATCGGGGCTTTACACCTATACCGGTGATACAGGTGATGGGGTTTACACCATAGACCCTGATGGAGCTGGAGGATCGGCCGCATTTACAGTCTATTGCGATATGACGACTGAGGGAGGCGGCTGGACAGCTGTGATCACAAATTCAGATGCCTCGCGATTTTATGCCGATGCCCCGCTCTGGTACGACACTACTTATGATGCTGGCCCCATTACCCCAAGTTCGCGCGGTAAATCGCAGAGTTTCGCTACGGTCGTTGGTAGCAGCATGATGGTGATCTACCTCCCCCTAAAGGGGTAAGGCTTCTACGGCAAAGCCAACACGCCTCTGCCGTGTCTTTTTTGACGCTTCGTTGCCATGTGCGCGAGAGACCTTGGCCGCTCGCGACTTAACTGTGGCTCCACGTCCTGTGCCGGAGAAGAGTACCCCCTTCTGCGACAACTCCG
>VGTI01000135.1 GCA_016874735.1 Deltaproteobacteria bacterium | reverse complement strand
AAACACCTTCACATCACGAAGTGACTTCATGCGCCATGCCCTGCCGTCATATCCTGCCCCTAGTAGCACCAGCTGATCAAAGGGCAGAGCGTCACCTATGATCCGATCGAGGACGACCGTGCGAAACTGAAAATTGACCGATAAAGAGCTCCAAAATGTTTCTAGTTTGTTGGCGAAGTATTTGCCGTAGATCGCCCTCAGTGCGATTTCGAATTGGCGAAAACGCTTGCCTAAAAAAACCTCGGCTGTCGGGTCGCTGAATCCTGGCACCCAGGGGGCGCGGTGACCAAGGGCGCGCATCATGGCAACGTAATTTGCTGTTCGGCTGGCTTGGGTCTTTTTCATGACGACCACTATTTAATAAGTTGGAGCTGGCTTAGATCAGACAAAAGCAAAGTAATTACGATCAATGATCGTTAATTAATGGTAATGCGGAAATGTAGACTCGTCCATTACGGTACTTAGCTACTTCAATGACCCAATCATTTAAGGCTGGTCGACCTTCCGTTGA
The DNA here is from genome assembly GCA_016874735.1 of Deltaproteobacteria bacterium. Lineage (NCBI taxonomy): Bacteria > Pseudomonadati > Myxococcota > Myxococcia > Deltaproteobacteria bacterium. The sequence goes on along the minus strand of VGTI01000135.1, from coordinate 3,644 downwards.
ACCTTGGACTTTTTTTGTGGTTGCTCTGAAGCTGGGTTTATTTGAGGAATCAAAGCCACTGAGTTTTAACGCGCTGCCGCCTTTGGAATGCGCGGGGCCTGGAGAGGATTCCCACCTAGCTTTCGATACGTCTAAGCCAGATTGCTTAATGGCGGATTGCAACCGACGTAGACTCTGGCCGGATGGGCGAGCGATTACTTGATCAAAATCGCAGTAAATCTCATTTCTTGCTAAATCCAAAGAATCACAACTGACGAATGAAGTCAGGTCAGAAGCCTTGCCGTCGCGGAGCGTGGTAAAAACTGATTTCTGAGCCTGATCGATAGAGTCCCAGCTTTTAGCTGCATAGCTACTTTGTGATAGGCATTCCATCATGGTCTTCCACTGGGCTAACTCGTCCGCAGCAGGGCAAGACGTCTCGTCACCGCTTGGAGGGTGGCCGCCTTGCTTTTCAAATTCAATTAACATGCGTTTAGCTTTAGTGTAATCGCCACTCTTGTAAGCAATGGAAAGATCTTTCATGAATTGTTGATAGTTGGGGGGAGGGCTTGCGGAGTTGCCTTTGGCAAGACTTCTGGTCGAGGCGAGAATTGTAAAAACCGCTAAATGTAAGAGCATGAAAAATGTAGTGAGTTGCATCTGACATCCTACAAAGGTCTAAATTCAGCGTTATGTATTGGCATTATTATGTGGCAATATTAGGCAAGAGCTCAAAGCTTGCGAAAAGTGTTCACTGGGTAGTGTAGGCAACCTCGTTAAAGGCGCGTCCGCAACAATTAGTAGGTATATTGAACTGGTAGACGCGTCCGTTTTGGACGGGCTCGTCACGTGCATCAAATAGTCTGATTCGGTAGGGCTCCGAACCCACATTAGTCAGCGTGTAAACCTGACCTAGGGTCAGGAACATAGGCTGCGCGACCCATCGACCACCGACCCACTGCTCGATCTTATGAATCCCGCGCTGCAGGTGTTTGATCAGAATCGTTGGCCAGCCGCTGGAAGCATTTTGTGCAAAGCCAATTTGAACATCGCCACTGTAATTGGGGGCATCAACATAGCGCCAGGTTAATTGAGGATTTCGCCACGTCGAAACATTTACTCCGCTGCCGAATTGCACGAGTCCGGACGCTGATAGATCCAAGTGGTATCGATCGTTTCGGCACCAATAATTGCCGTCGTTACAGCTATCGGCGACAATAAACAGGGCTTTAGACCCGGTCAATGGACCCTCTTCCCATTGGCCACCGTTGCAAAAGTCGGTGTTCCATCGGTCTGAGTGGTCAGCGTTTTTGCAAAATTTGCTGAGTGTCACCTCGATCCAGCGACCGCAGTTGCGGCCTTGATTGAATTCGCCGGTGATCGGCGGTTGTGCGCTTTGAACGTTCAGTGCCACGAAGTTGCTGGATTCAACTACCGACTGTGGCAAGCCGCAGCCACCTGCAGGCGCGCCTATTCCACCAAAATATGTACCCATGGCCTCGTGAGTCTGATCGTCTGTATATTCTTGCTCTTCAGGTAGAGAAGGCGAAAGGTCCGTCGAGGTGGCGCGCCCGAATGACGCACTATCGTCATTTGGAAGCGTCACGTCAGAGGCTCTAGCATATCCCGAATGCAAATAAAGAATCGCTATCATGGGAGTGATAATTGCAGTTTGTAGCCGCATAGGTGCCTCTCCTCAATACAAAATTAATTTAGTTAGGCGCCATTGTAGCACAGGCAGATATGCGGACTTTGCCAAATGAAGAAATACCATGGGCACCAAGGGTCACAGCTGTCACTGGAGGTGACGAACTGTAATCCTTAGTGGGGTCAAGTTTTTCTAGCCGAGCAGCGGTCCTACATGCGCTCAGGCGGTGTGATACCCAGTAGCGCCAAGCCATGTTTGAGCGTATCACCAAATGCTGAGGTGAGTGCTAAGCGTGATCGAGCAAGCTCAGGTGTTGCGGCCTTGAGTATAGGCGCATCGACATAGAATCGGTTGAATGATTTGCACATATAAAACAAATGTGTGGCCAGCATGCTGGGCTTGCAGTGTTCGCAAGCCGAGATGACCGTTTGATTGAAGTCAAACAGGTAACGCAGTAGTTCATGCTCCGAAGCCTCTCGCAAATGGTCGGCGGCGCCAGCTACGTCGGGAGTTAGGCCCTGCTCGCTAGCTTTGCGCAGGATCGAGCGCGTGCGTGTGTAGCTATACATCAGATAGGGGCCAGAGTTGCCCTCAAAACTGAGCCAGTCTTCGAGGTTAAAGACAATTTCTTTGACCGGGTCCGTGGCGATCATGCCGTATTTGATGGCGCCATCACAGAGCTTGTGGGCGGTGTCGGCAATTTCGGCCGGGGACCATTCGCCCTCGTATTTGGACAAAATTTTGCCAAGATGATCGAGCATCATTTGACGTAGTGATGTGAACGACACAGCGGAACCGTCTCGTGACGACATTTTGCCTTCTGGCAGGACCACCATGCCGTAGCTTAGGTGGAAACATTGTTTGGCCTGAGCAAAACCCATGAGTTCGAGGACCTTGAACACCTGGCGAAAATGGTGATTTTGCTCGTCGGCCACGACGTAGATGCTGCGACTAATCCCGTAGTCGTCAAATTTACGTTTAGCGAGCGCCAGATCCTTAGTGGCGTAAAGTGTATTGCCGTCAGACTTGCGCAAGATACAGAAGCCTAGCTTGAATGGCTTAAGGTCTACGCCGATGGCTCCTTGGTCGAGGACGAATACACCTTTACTCAGGTATTCATCGACAATTGCTTGGGCCGACGTAGTGACCTCGGATTCGTAGAACAGTTCATCAAACTTTACGTTGAGCCACTCATAAATGTCGTGGAAGGCGTCGAGTGACCACTGCCGCGTGGTCAGCCAGTCCTGATACACTTGACCTTGTTGCTTTTCGATCTGCCGATGCACCTTAGAGATATCTGCCAAAATACTGGCCTTGGCATCACCGTCGGCAGCCTCGAGCTCGCGCTTGGCGGCCACGTAAATTTGGCCCAGCCATTCGCCTCGCCCGGTTGCAGGTGCTTGAGGTTGATGACGCGTTAGATAGGACAATACTGTGGCGATGTGTGTGCCTTCGTCGCCAAAGTAATTCGCGCTGACTACCTGATAGCCGCAGTAGCGGAACAGGTGTACCAAGCTGTTGCCTAGGCAAACATTTCGGCCATGACCAACGTGGAACTCCTTGTGGGTGTTGGGCTGCGAGAATTCAATCATCACCCGCTGACTTCGGTTAGCGGCTAGACTGGCAAGCTCACGAAACGTGCTGCCATCGGCAATCTTGGGCAACACAGCTGAGGCTAGACGTTTGTGGTCGATGAATATGTTGAGAAAGGCGCCGACAGCCACAGAGCGATCTAGCCATCCCGAAGCCTTAAGAGAGTCAGCCAATGCCGTGGCGATCTCTGGTGGTTTTTTGCGCGTATCCTTAGCAAAGCGGAAACATGGCAAAGCATAGTCGCCCAGCTGGCGCTCAGGCGGTTGTTCCAAAAGTCGACCAATTGCCTCGGGTGTTGATGGTAGGACAATCAACCCCCATTGCCCCAGCACCCGGGTTTGCTTCCCGGGCCAACCTGTCCTCCTCCGCAACCCACTCTCTGCCTAAATGGCAGGATTTCTCTGTACCAGGCGCCTTTGTGGCC
>VGTI01000134.1 GCA_016874735.1 Deltaproteobacteria bacterium | reverse complement strand
TCCCGACGTGACGGCTAAAGTCCACAATCTTTGATCCGATCATGAAAGAGTAGCGTGGCAATCACGCTGCTCTTTTTGACATACTGCCGCTTACCTTGGACAGCCGTCTTAAATGTGGATAAGAACAACTACTGGCCGAAACGAAGATGCATGCTGAGTGGCGATTAGTCTGGGTTGATGCAATAATTTTCATATACCCTCCAATTTCTGGTGGCACCGCGAAGGTCGCGAGCCTCTCTCGCCCAAACCGAGGAGAGGTTGTGACCGACAAGGGACATCAATGTTGGAGGAGCTTGGTTAATGACCATCGACACATCACCGGTAGCGATATCTATGGCATGTAGAGTTGTGCCTACATGTAGGCAGGTTTAAAATACTCGTATTCCGACCGATTCCTAAACGCAGTTGAGTTAACGTAGATCATGGTCGAATCGATGAAAGCGTGGCCGAGTTGGTCCTTAATTGTAATCAGGCTTGCGCCACGATTTAATAGGTTTGTTGCGAGCGAATGACGAATCAAGTGAGGGAAAACACGGCGCGCTCCGAGCTGACGTTTAGCTACAGTTCGTAGGGTCTTTCTTAAATCCCCTGAGGCCAACTGATTGTTTCTAACAATTGTCGTAAATAGGAAGTCCTCATTCTGCCGCAAATGACTCTTAAGGTAATCGATTAAGACTAATGTGCATTCGGAAGAAATATTGATAATTCGGTCTTTGTTGTTTTTGCCAGCTCTCACGGTCACTCGATTTGAGCCAAGATCAACATCACCAACCCGGAGACTACAAATTTCTCGGTTCCTCATACCAGAATACGCCATTAAACATATCATCGCCTTTTCGCGGATGTTTTTTGACGACTGGATAAGACGCGAAACCTCGGATTCTGTAAGCACGCCCTTGATGACGCGTTTGGGCTTCTTTGGTCTACCCAGGCGGATGGTGAAACCGCGCTGCCTGCAGTAGTGTTCAATTGCTAGGCTGGTGTTAACGATATGGTGATAGCTGTACTTGGATTTGTGCATCCACAATATGTGTCGTTTGATGTCCCGATATGACGGGCAAAACTTGCGCATTCTCTTCAGAGAAATACTTAAGCTGCGTGAGTATCCCTCGACTGTGGTTCGCGCAAGTCCGCGGTCGACAATCAGGTATTCCTCAAATTTCTTTAAAACGTTTTTTAGCTTCTGCTTGTGCATCCGACACTCCGCAGGTGAAAAAGTGAACTCCAGGTTTGGAGTTCAAAAGATTCGGCAGGCAAAGCAAGAAGGAGGCCAACCAACATAACTATGTACTCAGGTAGTGCAGTTTGCTTATCCAGCTAACGTTGGTTGCACATACTTTGGCGTTGTCCCAATGCCGACAGAGTCAAAAATCCACTCAGATTTTAGTTAGCTCATCGATTCCCTGCCGCCACGGCAAGGCGCGAACAGCGCCGATCATCTGAGCTACTGGATCCCTAGACAGAAGTAGGCACTGCGCGCCGGGAAAATCCTTACTAAACTGAATTAGGGCGCTGGCGTCGTTTTCGCTGACCCGGTCGGTTGACTTAATTTCAATCAGACAAAGTGGCAAGCTCGGTCTTTGTACTACTAAATCTATCTCAACATCACGGTCGGTGAGCAGATAACCAAACTGCATGTCCAGATTTAGGCTAGCGTTGCGATGCACTATTTCTCTGATCACATGCTGCTCGAACAATTCGCCGAAGTAACTTGTGCTTGGCAAAGGCAGTACGCGCAGTTGCTGCGCCAACGCTCTGACAACTCCAGGGTCAAAGAAGTAAAATTTCGGGGCTTGCCGTAGCCGTTTGCGTACCGACGAATGCCAGCTATCGAGAAAAAAACCGATGAGCGTATCTTCAAGGATTGAGTAATAGGAACGCACCGTCTTAGCGTCAACGCCGACTTGCGTCGCAATCTTGGCAAAATTAATGATCTTCGCGTTCGACTGCGCTGCAATCTGTAAGAACTTGCGAAACGGGTCCAACTTGCGGGTCAGCTGTTCAGCTATCACCTCTTCCTTGAGGTACGTAAATGCATAGGCGCGCAGCTCGTCGTCGCGGCCCTCTTCAGGCCCGGTCACAATTCGCGGCAATGATCCCCAGCGCAGGGTTGACTCTATATCTTGGCTCCCGTCAATCTCGGAGTCAAAAAGAGGGAAGAGGTGACGAACTACAGCTCTGCCCGCTAATAAGTTGGCGCCCCCGGCCTTTAGCTTGCGAGCGCTCGAGCCGGTCAGCACAAAATGCTGCGGCACTCGGTCGTTTTCGATGAGACCATGGATGACATCAAGTAGCGCCGGAACCTTTTGGATTTCATCGATAACCACATGGCTATAATCAGCCTCTAAAGCCAATACTTGCCGTCGTAATCGCCCAGGTTCAAATGCAAAGGCCTGCTCAACCTCAGGATCCAGTAAGTCCACCCACATCGTTGAAGACTTGGGGAAATGCTCCCGCAACAGGGTGCTTTTTCCTGTTCCGCGTGCGCCGAAGAGGAAAAAGCTACGTGAAGTCGGGATGTTGAGTATTCGGTGGAACATACTCCCTAATTGTGACGCAAATCAGGAGTATAGTCCAGTTGATTTTGCGAGGCTCACAGCTGGATCTGGTCGCGGTTGTCGCCCACAAGGTCTACGGTAGCTCAGTCGTCGAGGTAAGCTACCAATCGTATGAGATTAATTATTCAAAAACACTATTCAAATCAGGAGAAGTGGTTAAGGCCCAACGTACGTTGGTTAATGGACTCTGTCATACTGGATCAAGCTCGTCGCGTGCGCCGTGCCGCTTACACAGGCACAGAGTTACCAAAATAAAAAATACTGCTGCCGTGGCTATTTTACCCGCATGATCCAGTTGACAGACATATTAACCGGACGCATCGGATAATTGGAAAAGCCAGTGGTTGATGAAGCAGCCCCGGGATAAGACACACTAGAGCCAATACTACTGGCTGCGTCGAAATTACTTGTGCTTTGATAAAGTCCAATGGTTCCGTTGGAGTGCTGTATCAGATTCGAAGCGGACTGTACCGTGCCACTTACCGTACTGCCTCGCAAGAAGCGGGCATCTAGGTTCAAATTGGGAATGAGTTGGCCGTTGAGCGGTGATTCGCTGTCCGATAAAGTCGAACCGTTACACAGCGCCCACCCCCAGGGCAAACTGGGACCACCAGTCATGGACCCGTGCCAAGCCTGAATTGAACATATGATCGCCGCAATCCGCCTTATTTATGGGGCGGTCAAGGCGATCCCCTAAGGTTTCGCGTTAGCGAATACCGCCGCTAAATCCGTTTTTATAAGCAAATTGCATCGAATATTATCCCCTCGCTCTTTGACAAGTAAGGTCCGGGTTCGATGCCTAAAACATGGCATCGGTAAAAACCTTAGTGTTGTGTCGAGTGTACCTGTACGTGGCTACACTCACCCCGCTAACGCGGATTAAAACTGACACAACTTTCTAGCGTACAAATCATTTTCGACCCTGGAACGGGGTTGCTCGCTGCAAGGCGGGTATCGGACGTGGAGTCCACATAAGACCAGCTTAGCGAAGCGAATCTGGCAAGGACGGCGAAGCGTCAAAAAAGATGAGAAAGCGAGAAGCTTCGGCTTCAAGCAAGTATCGGAAGCCTTACCCCTTTAGGGGTAGCGGTAGTTCACGTATTAGCTACACCACCGTTACCCGACTGAATTACGGAGTAGTCCCCTGTTGCTGAGCCAACTGTGCCACCTGACTGATAATAAACGTTCAGAGACCGATTGCTAGCAGGTCCACCGCTGTTTAGGGAAACATTAGTTGCTCCTGAAGCGGTACTACCAATCAAACCTGCGCCGCTAACATGCAGCGTCGAAGCTGGATCCGTAGTCCCGATCCCGGCTTTTCCGTTTCCGGTGAGAAACATTGTGGTGGTTGTGCCGCGGCGAATCTGTGTATTCGAACCATAGTCCATCAAAATGTTTGCTGTGAGAGCGTCACGAATTACGCCGATCCCGAGCTGCGGCCAAGTGGCTCCCCCCCAGCTTGATTCGATCGCTGCAGTTGGATTCGTGCCCCCGAGACCGAGATAAATCGATCCCCCGTTATTGGCACCAGTCACTATTTTCGATCGGTTATTACCGACTTGCACAATACTTGTTGAATCTCGTACGTCAAGAGCAGTGCCAGGAGACGTCGTCCCAATTCCGACGTTGCCGCCAAGTGTTGTCTATTTAGGTTAGCTTGGTATATACTTGGTATATAAGGGGGAATAGATGCTAATCGAT
>VGTI01000133.1 GCA_016874735.1 Deltaproteobacteria bacterium | reverse complement strand
GTCCACTAATCTTGGACTGAGCGATGGCCGCACTAGCAGCGACGTCAGCGTCGACAATGGCCGCTGCGCTTTGTGCAGCTGTGAGTCGACCCTGCGCATCGACGCTGATATTGGCGCGCGTATAGCTGCCTGGTGTGACGGCCGTGTTACTGAGGCTAATACTGCCTGTTGCCGTGATCGGTCCACCAGTGAGGCCAGTGCCCGTGGCGATATTAGTAACGGTGCCACCGGATGCTAGTTTGGTGTAAGCGCCGCCGTTTTGCGAGATTTTGAATTCGTTGTCCGTTTGGTCGAAGTAGATTTTGCCTTGGCCAGCAGCGCTCAACGTGGGCACTGAGGTGGCAGATTGAGTCATAACGGGTGCCGTTAACGAGCTAGCTGTGAGATTTGCAAACGTAGGTGACGCAGTCGCTCGAATGTCCTGAGCCGTATCCAGCGTGATGGACCCGGCCCCGCTTGCAATGCTAACACCGGCTTTGGCGCCCTGATTCAGAGTACCGAGAGCAAAGTTACCTGCGTTACCGATGAGTAACTGTCCGTTGGTTGGGGCGGTGTTTAGACCCGTACCACCGTTAGCCACACTAAGTGTCCCAGAAGTTATGAGGCCTGCACTGTGAGGTGGTAAATCCGCCGCAGCGAGCGATGTTCCGGTGGTGATACGGCCGTAGGCATCGGTGGTCACCTTTGTGTAGGTGCCTGCTGTGCCGGTGACTGGCAGGCTTACCGTCGCCGTTGTACCAACGGTGGATACTTGCATGCCGCCTCCAGCGGCGACGCTACCGAGTTTAGTATGAAATGTCGTATAGTCCGCTGCGGAAATCAGACCTGCAGCCACCCCAGCGGTAGAGGCTAGGGGAACATGCAAGGTATGAGTGCCGGCACTAGAGACCCAGTTGGGTGCTGTGCCTGAAGACCAGCCAGTGGCTAAACTTTGACTGTTATTCGTCTGCCCATTCAGATTCTGTAGTCCGGATCCAGCCATACCCAGAGTTTTTACCGTGGATCCATCCCAGTACCTAAGATCGTTACTAGTGCTATTAAACCAGATTTTGCCTTTGTCCGATGACGCAGCAAACGATGGGTCAGTGCTATTTTTACTAAGTCCAAGAGTTCTCCCATCGGCCATTGTGATATCACCCGTGTTGGTGATGTCTTTGCCACCAACATTCCAAGCTGCCGTGAGTGGCACCGTTCCGTCTTGACGGAGTGCTAGTCCATCGACGTAGCTCTTGGATGCTGCATCACTCGCGTCCGCGGGCATGGCGAGACCAGTAAGGGCCTTGCCATTCATATTGAGAGTGCCCCCTAGAGTGTCTCCCGCTTTGTTTAGCGGTGCGAAGCCAAGGGCATCTTGTTTGCTGTTAAACGTACTCCAGTCTCCTGAACTCAAATACCCAGAAGCTGTGCCGCTAGCCTTGGCGATGCTAATACTAGGTGCTGTTCCTGATCCAGCGACGGTGATGGGTGCGATACCGCTTATGCTTGTTAGGGTATTGCTTGATTGCGAAGGATCAGCAGCAATCCACTTACCGCTGCTATAAGTCAATACTTGCTTATCAGAAGGTGCCGCATTGCTTTCGTTCTTGGCGACTAACTGAGTGGCGTCGATTTTTTTCCAAGTAAAGCCGCCGCGACCATCGCTAGTCATGACACTGCCGTCGGTGGCGCCGCTGTCCATTTTGATGCGGAGCTTGCCGTTCGTATCGCTATACTCTAAATGACTTTCGTCCACCGGGACGCGCAGCGCTAGTGGTGTATAGAGAAAGCGCTGGCGGGGATAAGTTTTGCCGGCGGCAGTAACTTCGATGTAAACAGCGTTGGTTCCGTTACCGAATACGGCGGCAAGATCAGGACCCGACAGTGGGAGATCGATGGTGAAGAGGCCGTTGCTTAGATTAATGCCAGGCTTACTGATGCTCCGCCCGCGTTGCGCGCCGTCAGTGGCTGCACTCCAGAAGCTCACATCGATATCTACCGGGCCGTCAACTGGAGCGCCGTTGGCTTGTGTGAGGCGTCACGCGTAACTCACGCTAAAAGTTTCTTCACCAGTGGCCATTGTGGACGGCGAGAGAGTTGCCGTAAAAAGCACAACAACGAGCCACGCCAGTTCCCGCCATGCAGCGGCGGTAGTCCTTTGTGCGCTGTTATTGAGTGTGCCCATGCAGTCGGCCTTAAGGTTTCGAGAGGAGGACGGAATGTCCGCTTTTCCCTCAAAATCCTGGTTCGACAGGGGTTGAGTCGATCTTTAGAATTATTTTTTAGTCCCTATGATGTCAGCCGGTTAGCTGCGCACATGGGGCCTGTCTTCGGTGATACAAATGGCCAGATTTTGCGGAAAATACTGGCGTGATATCAGGGTGTTGTAGATTATCTCGTAACCACCCAAATTCATTTAGCAAACACTGGCGTGACGACGCCTCAGCTTACTTGCAGCTACTCTTGATCGGAGGCTGCGAAATGTTGTTACGGTAGCCCGCTAGATAAGGTGCCTTCAGCCACGGTTTAGAAACAGACTCAGGTTTAATTTGTGCCAGTCCGCCAGCATCGCTAACGAGCAATGGATTGTAGGTATGTTGGTTCCAAATGGGTCTGGTGTTGACCCATGCATCGTCAGGGTCGCGGAACACGCGGATGCCTACCAGTGTTGCACCAGTTAAGCAGCTATTGGCCCCGACGATGATTCTCGCTTTACCGTTGCCTGTGACGTCAGCAACGACGGGAGTTTCACGTGCCGTATAACTGTCGTGGTCAGCGGAATACAACTCACGCCCATCAACACCATCAAACACGTGTACTTTAACTTCGTCCGCGTAGACGATCTGATTCTTGCCACCACCGTTGAAGTCGAATGTAGTCGAGCCAGTCCTTTGGGAACTGATGTCCTGTGTCGGCGTGGTCCATAGTAGGCCTGATAACCCGAAAGCCATGTAGCCATTTTTTCCCGCTGTGCCGAAATCGAGTGTGCCGTCACCGTTAAAGTCAGCGATATTTATCGGTCCGCCGCCTTCGTGTGGTTTGGCTATAGTCTTCTGCACGCTGCAGTCGCGTCCGTCATAAACCACCACATCGTTCGTAGTGACGCCGATCACGACGCCGTGATCAGCGGTTGCAGTCAAGACACCCGGTGTTGGATCGTCTATAGGAGTGGCGAAAGTACAAAGCGCTGCACCGTCTTTGCCGCTATATATTCCGGCATTAGTGACAATTTCCAAACCAGGTCTTCCGTCTACATCACCGACGGCCGAAAAACCATTACCCGAGCTTAGCGAAAATTTGAGCGCAGCGGTCTTGCCATCCAGTACCTTCTTACCGGCAACGATGGACGGAGTGCCTTCGCCGGTGAGGTCTGCCAGTGTCAGGCCAGTTGGCCACAAACTTTCACTGGCGACAAATATGTCCTCGGACGATGTTGCGGTGTTCTTGCCGCTGCTAGAAAGTATGTGGAGCTTTTTATCTTGGCCAACCACTGCGATTTCTAGGTTGCCGTCACCATTAAGGTCACCAATAGCTGGTGATAGCCAAGCCACCACAGGAATATCGCTCACCCATTTTTGGGCACCGTCACGTCCATCGATGGCAAAGACGTAGGCCGTCTGTGATACATCACCATTACATTCCTTGAATCCAACCGCTAAGATCGACGGCGCAGGGTCGTCTTTATTTAATCGTCCGACTATGGGCGTCGCCGATACCTTCGTAAATTCTGATTTGTCACCACTTGCGCGCCATTGATATTGCAGCACTAAACTAGTCGTCGTCGATGGTAGAGGTTTGATCTCCTTGCACTCGTCTTTGACCACACCGTTTGTGTCAACGTATGCGGGAGTCGGTTTACCAGGGCCTGGTTGTTGTGAGGCGGCCGATGGGGTGGTGCCACCAGATTTTTTTCCAGTCGCACCGTTGAATTTGGAGTCGCTGCAGCTGAGCACCGAGAGTGCTCCGCCGATGCAAATTACCAGTAGCGTTCTCCCAATGAATCTCACCATACAAGCCTCCCCACATCAGTTGACTAGGTATCGGCATGGTGTGGTTGGGACTTAAGTAAAAGCGTTGATGTTCCATATAATAATTTTATTACAGGTGGTTAGGGTGGCCATTTAGGCCGCTGGTGGCGGACATGATGCCGACTCACGCGCACTTCTTTGAATCATCTGCAGAAAAGTTTAAGCCAATGAATTCGCGCGACAGCCAGCTAAGCCCCTAAAATACCTGCCGCGCGGGACGGATTTTTGAGGTTTTACCAAGCCTTATCATCCGCTTGGCTGCCCGGC
>VGTI01000132.1 GCA_016874735.1 Deltaproteobacteria bacterium | reverse complement strand
ACGGTGTGGTGATTGGGTCCTCCGGTGCGCTCTCGGCCACTGCTGCCGGCAGCGAACATAACGTCCTTGTCGCGGGAGTCGGTGGCCAGCCGGGTTTTGGCCGCGTTAATTTAGCCAGCGCAGCGGCTGTATCGGGTACACTCGGTGTCGCTAATGGTGGTACGGGTGCAAGCACGCTCACCAGTAACGCGGTGCTGCTCGGCAACGGTACGAATCCCGTGCATGCAGTAGCACCAGGTGCTAGTGGTCGGGTGCTTACCTCCGACGGCACAACCTGGATCAGCGCAGCACTGCCTGCTACCGACTGGGCGTCGCCCGGAGCCATTGGCGCTACGACACCAAACACAGGTGTATTCACTACTGTCAAGATCACTGGGGGATCTCCTGGTGCTGGCAAGGTGCTCACGAGTGATGCGAATGGTCTGGCATCGTGGACCGCGCCAGCAGCTACCGGAGTGACTTCAGTATATACGGGCACAGGTCTGAGTGGTGGACCGATCACAGGCTCAGGGACAATTAGTTTGAGCAACACGGCCGTGACGCCTGGCACCTACACACGTGCCAATATCACCGTCGATCAGCAAGGACGTCTCTCGGCTGCAACTGATGGCAGCAATATTAGCCTGGCAAGCGAAGTGACCGGTGTACTCCCAAGCGCCAACGGCGGTACCGGTGTCAACTCCACAGCAACGTTCCCCGCTAGTGGCGTCGTCGTCACGCGCGATGCGACAGAGACACTTAGCAACAAGACTCTCTCCGGACTCACTGTCAGCGGCAACGGTACTACCGCCAGTAAACTCATACTTAACGACAAAACTAACACCAACTACGTTGCCTTTAAGGCGCCCGATGTACTCGCTTCACAGTTGACCTGGGAGCTACCGTCAACGGACGGCACGGCTGGCCAAGTGCTCGCCACCAACGGCGCCGGGACACTAAGCTGGGTCTCTGGACTGGCACCCACGGGTGCTGCGAGCGGCGATCTTACCGGCAACTTCCCCGCCCCCACTCTTGCCGCCGTGGGTACAGCTGGAACATACATGAAGGTTACCACCGACAGCAAAGGGCGGGTGATTAGTGGCGCCACGCTCACAGCGGCTGACATTCCGACTATGATAGGTGCCACTGGTGCTGCAGCCGGCACAGCTGGTGCTGTGCCAGGACCAGCGGCAGCTGACAACGTCAAGTTCCTGCGCGGTGATGGCACCTGGGCCACACCTCCCGCTGCGGGTGCTGGTAATCAGATCCAGTACAACAGCAGTGGGCTGCTTACGGGTGATGAAAACTTTGTTTATGCGAGTGGGAAAGTTGGCATTGGGACTACGGCTCCTGCCGGTAAACTCGACGTCGCAGGCTCCATCTGTCTTAGCGGCGCTAACTGTATAACCTCGTGGCCAGCAGGCAGCGTGACCTCAGTGACGGCCGGCACAGGCCTTACCGGTGGGCCCATCACGTCTTCTGGGTCACTGTCGCTAGCTAACACGGCTGTGACAGCCGGCGCCTACACCAGGGCCAACATCACTGTCGATGCACAAGGGCGCCTCACTGCGGCCGCAAGTGGTAGCAGTGTGGGACTAACCACAGAAGTCACGGGAACACTACCTATTGCCAATGGCGGTACCGGTGCGACAACTGCAGCCAATGCTTTCAATGCACTGTCGCCGCTTACAACAATTGGTGACATCTTATACGGTGGCGCATCCGGAGTCGGCACCCGACTTGCTGGTAATACGACAACAGCGAAACAGTTTCTAACTAGCAGCGGGGCGAGTGGTGCTGCAACTGCACCGGCGTGGGCAGCCCTATCTTCAGGTGACATTCCAGCCCACAGCGCTGCACTCATCACATCGGGGACTCTAGGCGTCGCCAATGGTGGTACCGGCGCCACGACTTTAGCAGCGAATAACGTCCTGCTCGGTAACGGTACGGGTGCACCTCTGACGGTGGCGCCAGGAACGAACGGAAATGTACTGACTTCGAACGGTACGACTTGGGTGAGCTCTGCTCCTGCGGGTGGAAGTTGGACAACATCAGGGTCTGATGTTTACCGGAGTAGTGGGAATGTCGGTATAGGTACCACGAATCCCACGGAAGTATTACAGGTTTCAGCAAGTAGCAACGCTCCATTGCGTGCCAATATTGTGAACTCAAGCAATGGTGCTGCCGCCTTTGCTGAATTTAAAGTAAACTCAGACGTAAATAGCTTTAAGTTTGGTGTTGGATCATCCACGAACACTGCTGGCGTCGGTGGCGGCGGAGCAGGTTACGTTGGGACAGACTTTAATTATCCACTGCAAATTTATACCAACAGTACCGAGAAAGTCCGCATTACGCAGACTGGCAACGTCGGGATAGGAACCACATCACCAGCTTACACACTAGACGTCGCCGGCCAGGAGCGTGCCACGGTTTTTAATGCGAACAATGGCACAGCGGCGGGAGGCATGTGGCACTTCGGTATGCTAAATGGCGGTAGTTCCCGCGTTGCATTGGGCCTCCAAGCTACGGAGTCGGGGAGCAATTCGGGTTCTGATTTCCAGATCTGGACCTATTCTGATTCAGGTTCGTACCTCGGTAATCCTTTATCCATTAAGCGATCGAATGGCTTCGTCGGTATTGGCACCACAGCGCCATCAGCGCAACTCGACATCAACTCAACTACCTCGGGGATGCTTTCTCCACGCATGACGGCTGTTCAGCGCAAGGCCATAAGTTCGCCGCCTGAGGGTTTGGAGGTTTATGACACGACGGCTCACGTCAAGATGGTTTACAATGGCACTCGCTGGCTGGAGATCGGTTCAGACCCACTCGGCACGATTAAAGCTTGGCATAAGAGCTTCACCAATACCCCAGCGCTGCCGTACGGATGGGTAGAATGCAGCGGTCAGACCTTATCTGACACCGACTCGCCATATAATAGTCAGGTGATCCCAAACCTCAACTCGGCTACTCAAGATGGTTCGACTGGCAGTGGTATGTTTCTACGCGGATCCCCGACATCGGGCACCATGCAGGCCGATGCCACTGCGGTAAACGGATTGAATGTCTCCTTTAATAACGCATACAGCACCGCTGGTGGCGGTGCTGTCGGTAACAGTGGCCAGGCTGCTGGGGGCTTCTCCACCATCACCCTGTCTGGTGACTCGGAAACACGCCCACCAAACATGACCGTCGTTTGGATCATGCGGGTCAAGTGAAAATTGCGACGACAGGCCGCTAGGCTAAGTTCCCCGGCGGAATCTCAGGCAATGGGACGAGCCACCTATGTGGCATCAACTGTGCTAAAATACGAATTCCATCTCCCCTGAGCGAAGGATATTTATGCTGCGCATGCACAGGAACTCAGTAGTCTTTTGGCTTGCCTTGGCGGTCGCTGGTTCGGCTTGTTCACGGTCCAAGAATAAAGGCACTGACACCGAAACAACAACCACCGAATCAGCACCCACAATGGCCGATGAGGCCGATAGCTCCGTGGTCTCCATTGCGCAAAGTGCAAAGAGCCTCGCGACTAAAACTGTGAGTCACAGCGACGTTCTATATTTCGCGCCGTTCCCATTCACAGATACTCTGTACCTAGTACACCAGCGCATGTAGCACCCCCACTAGCGTTGTTGCATGCTAGTGCGAGTGCCGCGGAATGATTCTGCAGCCAATCTTCTAAGGTGCTATATGCTGCGATTTTACACGCGCAAATGCCAGTGGCGTAAAGTCATCCGGTGCTGCGTCGACGACTTCGGCCGGCATGCTCATCACCCACATCAAATACAGCTGCAGGTCGACTTTCGCGGCGATAGCCGTTTGCAGCACGGTGCGTATAATGTCGAGCGAGAAGCGTCCGCCAAGAGTCTGGCGAAAGAGGGCGTTATTTTCAATCAAGCGTTCCAGGCGCAACATACGCTCCGAGAAATTATTCGAAACGGCCAGACGATAATCCTGGAGATAGTAGGTCAATTTTTCGTAGTTTTTTATAATGTAGCGCGCCGCCTTGCCGAGTTCGCTAGCGGCAGACCATTTTTTCGCGATCAAATAGGCATAATATTTAATCTGCTCCCACGTCTCCCGCTCGTCGGTGTCTCTGACGACCGTAGTGTTGTCGCGGTTGCGGCCGGCAGCATCAAGGCCGCCTTCAAAAATGGCCAGGCCCTTAAATTCATGCAAAATCCACTCACAGAGTTCGGGATCTTGGGCTTCATGAATCGCGAATGGTCGCCTCGCGTGGTAGGCGCAGCCGGCGTAAGTCACCTGCAACCTCTCGCTTAAGGCCGGGTCTGAGATCAGGTTGACTGTCGCCAGGTCGGACTGAATGACTAAATTGGGGTTATCCGGTCTCCTATTCTTGAGAATGACGGAAAGCAAGTTGCCAAAACCACCAAGATGCGAGCGAAAAAA
>VGTI01000131.1 GCA_016874735.1 Deltaproteobacteria bacterium | reverse complement strand
GAGGGCAAACTGCTCGTACTGGAATAGCGTTAAGAAAATGAGCGGAATCACCGCGTCGCCCCATACTATAGCGCGCGTGATCCTGTATTTAAGCCAGAGAGCCATCAGACAGGTGAGTATCAAGATGCCCGCGGTCACCCACCCCTCAACCCGCGTATTCCAGTTACTGAGGTCATAAATCACGGTGAGTAGAATCGCTCCGAGTCCTTGGCGGTGCGGCCCATGCTGCCAGGCAAACCTGGTCCACATATTTGCCCCGTCGAAAAAGCTCTGAAGAAAATCAAACTGATCACGAAAGAGCATGTTGACCGTATAGCGATCAACGAAGTGGAGTAGCCTAAGCGTCAGAGCCAGGGTCAGTAGACCAACGCCTATTAACTGGAGGCGTTTAGAGGAACCAGACTGAGGTGGCCAAATGTTCATGCGTTTTCGTTTTCATATCTAGTAACTGAACTTTATCGATGACTTTTTACTTTGATGTGCCCTCATGGATATTCAAGTACTGGCATCACTCGCTTCATGTACTCACCAAATAGTGGCACAGTGAAATGGTTATCCCCATGCGATGGGCTGTAAATCATCCCTTTCGCAATAAGCGTTGCTCGCGTCGGTGCAACGGAATTGACCTCTTTCCTTAGCACATAAGCAATATCTCCTGAACGATGAGGACCGGGTCCCAGCTCGGCAATAGCACGGAGATATCGCTTTTCGCTCGGCGTCAGACGATCAAATCGTACGCGAAAGAAACTCGCGTCCAGCTCAGATATGGCAAGGGCTGTAGCGGTTTTTGCATCTGTCTCATTGATAGTGGGATGCGTTGCACACTGCCAGCTGTACTTGCCCCATTCCTGCAGAAAATAGGGATAACATTCTGTCTGGTGCAAAATTTCATCCAAAGCCTTCTCGTCGAAAGTGACATGCAATTTGCTAGCCGGCGCTTCGAGCGCCTTTCTTGCAGCTTCTTTTGTCAAAGGACCAACCTGGGGATACTCAAAAAGTCTCTCCGCATAGGACTTTGCACGACCAGCCTGGCCAATGAGTTGAGGAAGGCCAGCACCGACAAGTGCTACGGGTAACTGGTATTGAGTGCACTTGTGAAGAGCCATGATGAGCGCCGCAAACTGGTCTTCGTCGATGTATTGAATCTCGTCGATAAAGATTGCCAATGCGGTTTTTTTGGCTTTTGCTGCGCGTCCGATTTCAAGAAATAATGCCGTAAGGTCGCTCTCCAGGTCCCCAGAATCAGCAATGCCAAGCTCCTTACCCAAGTCGACCCCGAACTCAACGTCCTGATATTTGACCTTCATCGCGTGTACAAAACCACCAAGCACACGCAGGGCCTTTTTCCCGAGGTCACTCGCGTTGGCGATCAGGTCTAATTTCAGCAGGGCAGTTCTGAGGGACGGGATCAAGAGCGCAGGGAGAGACCGCTTTTCCGGCGTTTCGACGGATACGACGATAAAGCCGTCTGCCTCGGCGTTTTGCGCCATACGCGTGAGGAGCACCGTTTTACCGACCCCTCGTAGCCCCACCAGTAAAAATCCTCGAAAAGACAAGCCATTGCGGCACCGGTCGAGTTGTATCGAGACCTTTTCGATAAGCTCGTCGCGACCAGCAAGTTCCGGAGGCGGGGTACCTGCCCCTGGAGCATATGGATTTAGCCGTGGGTCCATGAATATACCTAAGTTAGGTTAAGTTATTAAAAATCACTAACCTATAGTAACTTAGGTATACTTGGGTACACAACCCCGATAAATCAGCCGAATTCAGAGAAACTCCACGTTTTCTCCGAAAAACCCGAAGTGAAAAACTAGGCAACACAGGGTCGAACAGATCATGTGCGCATCTCAGACGCGAGTCAGTCTTTGCCCTCAAACCGTGCCAACCATCGCCAAGGATAAGCCCCCTCACCAAGCGTGAGTGCTATCTGCTCCGACCAGCGGCTGAAGGCCGGCGACACGTATTGATTGGCCCAAAGTTTCTGGCCCCATTTGCGGTCCATATACTCCACCTCCGACCAATGATGATCAGGGCGACGTGTTTGCGTCTCAGCGTGGATAGCGGTGACGTCTGGGATGACCCAGTTGGTTTTGCCGCGGTCCAAAAACTTAAGCGCTAGATCTACGTCCTGGTAGCAGGATGGTAAGTCTTCATCAAATCCGCCCACAGCTTGGTAGTCGCTCGCTCGCACCATGAGTAAAGCAGCCGTAGCACCACCAACTGGTCGTGGCTCGCGGCACCATGGATCAGATAAATCTAACCTACGCCCCTTGTAGGGGTGAGCTCCCACGATCTTGTTACCAACAAAGATAAAGAGATGCTGAATCGTCTGATCCGGATATAGGAGCGAGCAGCCGACACTTGCGGCAGATCTCTTACTACCGAGAAACGCGGCCATCCTCGCAATGGTGTCGGTCGCCGTGAAGTAAACGTCGTTATTTAGTAGCAGGTAGTCGTCCGCACCAAATCCCGATGCGTGGGATACGGCCAGGTTATTAAGACGCGAGTAGTTAAACGGGATATCAAGTCGCTGCACGCTAAAGCGCAGATGAGGCGGATGTGATTCGCTAAGCACCTGATTGATGCCGTTGGTTGTAGCTGCCTCCTCCGAACCATTATCCACCAATGCCACATGCACATCGAGGCCCGTTAGGTCCTGCTGCTTCAGGCTCGCGAGACAAGTAGCTGTGAGCTCCCACTTATCCCTAAATGGGATCACCACTAACACCTTCGTCGGTGCCGATGACGGACTCAACTCTACGGCAGTATCATCCTTATAAGCTGCCTTCTGCGCCGGCGTCTCATAACGAAGCAACAACTCAGGCCTGCACCATAGACTTGGCCAACGTAGGCGTGTGTAACCTAGGCACAAGAGCCGCCAGGCTAGGATGGTTAGGCGCAGGAGCAGCGTCATATAAAACTCTTCTTATCCCAATAATTTTCTGATCATGCATGAACTGGCGAGTAATTGCCAAGAAAACAGTCTTAGCTACGGCCTCTTACTTATGGCCTCTCACCTAGGCCGCATGCTCAGTGTGTTAGCTTGAGTAACGACACCGCACCTCCGTTGTGGTATGCATTGACCTGCTTCTTGGAGGACTCATCATTAACCCCGCACCCCTGACATTGGCTAGATGGCTCGTGGAGCATTACCCGCGAAAAGACCTAACTCCGCTGAAATTGCAGAAGTTAGTTTTCTACGCAGTCGGTGCGGCTATTGCATACGATGCCACTGAGGAGCTAGGCGACATACGGTTCCGAGCATGGAAGCTTGGACCAGTTAATATCGAAATATATCGTCGATTCAAAGCTGATGGGGCGACTCCACTCAGCTCCGCAAACGTCACCACGCTGCCCGAACCAAATTATTCTGGCGGCCTTGAGGAGCAGCTCAGGGCGGTGCTTTCCGTCTACGGACACCTAACGGCTGCTTCCTTGGTGGAGGAAACTCATAGGGAAGTCCCCTGGGCTGTCACGTACAAACCTGGCTATGATCATGAGATCGACAGTGAACTCCTGAGTACGCATTTTAAAGCCAAGTTTGCACCGGGATCTGTGCTTCCACCTTCCGTTACTTTTGATCCAAGTTCATTCACAGTTGATGGGATTCCTGTGAGCCGATTTGAATCACTGCTATCTCTGGCCACCGCACTTGATCATGCTCGGGTTTTCTAATGTCCCTATGCGAAGGGTGTAGGTCCACCAGGAGTTACATTTGCGAGCAGTTTTCCTGCTCAAAACGACGCCGCCTTTGTGACATTGTAGACAAAGATCTCCTAGAGGACCTGTATTTTGAGACGGGCAGGTCCAAAGTACCGATGGACCTTGTCATCGCGCGAAGTCGTCAAATTGAAGCAAACTACAGCGAAATTGCATCGCAAATATTAGCTGGGGGTCTATCTCCACCGTCTGATCCAGGTCAGGCCTACTCCTACATCGGACATTTGTGTGCACGACTGTCTCATGGGATCGGAATTAAATCGCTAGGACGAATCCGCACTGCGGCAGAGATAGTCACTGTGGATCAAGGTCGCAACGAGTTTGAGGGTGTTCCAGGTCAGGCCATCGAGACCGAGTTAGCTCGCGCATGGTCAGAGACCATGGTGAGAATCAAAAGCGCTAGGAATACCCGTGATTTCGCCGCTGCCTATGCATACATAATGGTAGAACTGTTTCGGATTCATCCATTCCGCGACGGCAATGGCAGGACCACGCGCCTTTTATTAATGGCATTGGCGCATAGCAATGGCATGAAACTTCGCCGGTTTGCTCCATCTGGCAAAGACCGCCGGCGCTACCGGGACGCATTACTCTATGCTCATCGCCGTCGCCGCGATAGACCAGGAAGTCGCCCTGAAGATCAGGACTGTTTTCTAGTCCGCGATTTCATAGCGCGACATTTAACTCCGGCGATCACAGAAACAGTCGAAATTGAACCTGATATCCAAACCTAACATTCCGTTTCCCGTTGAAACCCCGCCTAACTTGCCAATATGATGGCGCTACAACAGGCAAACAGGGAGACCACCCATGAAGGGTATCGTTCTTGCCGGCGGCTCAGGCACCAGGCTCTATCCATTGACCATCGCAGTCAGCAAGCAGATGCTGCCGATCTACGACAAGCCGATGATCTACTACCCACTCTCC
>VGTI01000130.1 GCA_016874735.1 Deltaproteobacteria bacterium | reverse complement strand
TAAAGACGGGTTCCGTACCGTCGCGGAAGATGTCCTGCACCTGCGACGCCATAAACGGGAAGTATATCGAGAACACGCCCTGATTAAGGATGATCGAAGTAAACGAAAAACTCTGCCCTAGCTGCGTGCCATCAAACTCAGCCGTCCAAAAAGTGGCGACCATGTCGACCGCTCCCTCTTTAGGCGCGCCAAAAGTCTCTGTCAGCCGTCCCGAGTAGGTCATCGGCAGACTGCCGAGGCTCTGTGCTGAGGCATGGGGTGAGGAAGCTGTCGCCATCGCCCAGCACACGCCTAGGCGCATGACAAAACAAGCAACAGTTTTGCGTCTCAACCCGGTCATGCCGAGGCCTCCGCGAGGGGGGGGGAAGAGCAGGCCATCTCCTGCTCACCTACACGCTTCAATCCCAGCTTCGGCATGCCTAAGGGCTAACTTGAGGACTTTTTTGGAGCACTCAAGCGGCTATAAAATCACCAATATTTACAGACGCATGGCACCAAGCGGCCAACCTATTTTGCGGTGGTTTCAGTCTGTGCTTATCTCACTCCGGTGTCTTCACAAAGACTCTCTGCCTCACCTTTTCTAATTCAGTCAACACGGCAGGCAATTTGCGCGGATCATCCATAAATGCGGCAAATTGATCTAACGCCGGAGCGCTCATCGCAGCAACAGTATCGCGATCGAAATAATGTGCGAAGTCTTTTGCCTCTGCCACTAGCTTAGCTCCTGCGGCGGCCAGGGGATTCTGTGCATCGCGACTGAGCTTATTTGCCGGAATCATTGCCGTAACCTCGTTAATCTCTGCCTGAACCTCAGGGTCGGCCATGTAATCAACGAAGAGCTTAGCCTCACGCTGATGACGCGATTTGGCTGCAATGACCACGACATCCAAAGGTACATCCTCAAAGAGCGGCATATTTGGAAGGATCGTCGGAAACCGAAAAAACCCAAGCTCCGGCATAATAGGCGCCGGCACCGCAGGGAGAACAAAGTTACCAAGAAGAATCATCCCAGCTTTACGCCGGTAAACACTCGGCAATGCAAACTGCCAATCATGTTGCGGATGATTGATACTGAAATATCCGCGGTCTATGAGCTGACGCCAGTAGCCAAAAACCTCGGCAACGCGAGGGTCCTTATAAGAAGCGATGCCATGCATCAGTTCTTTATGAAACGCGATGCCGTTGAGGCGCAAATTTAGGTAATCGAACCACCCAGCCAGGACCCACCTCACCTTTGATCCGAGAGCGATTGGCGTGATGTTATGAGCCTTTAGGGTGTCGCATACGGCAAGAAAATCCGACCAGGTTGCAGGGGGTGTGATACCTAATTCCGTAAATGTTGACTTATGATAGTAAAAGCCCCACTGATAAACCGAAAGCGGCAAGCCATAAACCTGGCCCCTAATTTTTACTGCATTTACAAGTCCCGGCTTCATTTGGCTCTGCCAAGGCGTAGCATCGATACTAGCTATTAGCCCCTGATTAACGAAATTTTCTAGTTTAGCCCCGGCAAACGTAAAATAAACGTCGGCAGGTCCGGACTCGAGAGTTAACCATCCGGGAAGTTGCTCTTTGTACTCCTCGGCGGCGCGCACTGTCTTAGCAATTTTGATGTCAGGGTGACGATTAGCAAAACGTCTGATGATCCCGTCATAGGCTGATCGCTGCATTCCCGATGAAATCATCAGAGCAATATTAAGTTGCTTTGCTTCAGCCGCTTGAACTTGCAAAGGAACACCGAAACCGATCACCAAGGAAAGGCACGCTTTAAGGCACAACAACCTGGCGCTATGAAGTTTAGTCATAGCTAAATCGTCACTCTTTATCAGAGAGGTGTCAATGACCTCCTGACCCGGTGATCTTAATTAAGACCATTCAGACTAGAGAACCACTCAGCGCATGATCGGGTTATCAAACATGCGCGCAGTCCGCTGTTGGCGCTCTAACATAATGACGTTATGTGCCTCTATACAGTCAGGCGTATTGATCAGCAAACCATCCGCCGTGTGACAGGCAGCAAGGTGGTCACTTGGCTCATTGAGGGTAGCGCACCCTGATACTAAGGCGGCTAGGAAAATCATTGGGGGGAGGGAACGGAAAAACTTCATGATGTTTACCTCCGTCAGCACTCACTCCCTAATTGTCAGGCTATCGTCCCGCTGAGTCAAGCTGGCGCGGTGACAAAGCGCTAGCTTGACCAGCCAGTCAAATAACGGATCAGCGCGACCTTGTGGTCACAGTGGCAACTAAACCTGCTGCCGTGTTGCCTGCCTTGTCCGTGGCACATAGGCGGAACCGGTAAGTGGTACCTCTACGGAGTCCATTGATAGCAGCACGACCAGCAGTCGTGATTGGAACCACGATTCCCGAAGAGCAAGCGGAAGCCGGGACTGTGAAGTACCCTCTGGTATAAACAAGTTTATAAGATGCAACCCCGGAAACACTGTCGGTAGCATTGCTCCATGTAAGACTGATCGAGGACGTCGTGGTAGAGCTACTCAACCTGCCCATCAACGGTGCTACCGAATCGAAAGTAATGGCATCCGAAACTGGAGCGCTCATAGCATTGCCCACCGCATCTTTAAACCAGACATTAACCGTGTGAGCACCCTGGGTATTTGCTAAAGTGAACTGACGTGTGTCTTTAAAGGCTTCCCACGTCGTGCAGGTCGCAGCCTCGGAAACACACATTTCGCTCACGCCACTAGCATCACTGGCGGTAAGCTTGAGCGTGACGCTTAGGGTTCTAGTGTAGAGGGCGTTGCTATTGACGACGACCGAGCCAGTAGGAGCTGCACTATCGCTCGACTGTAAAAAGCTTACATCCTTAGTTTCGTCATCGGTGGTTATGGTTAGATTGCCGGTGCGGGTTCCGGATTCTGGATGGCTAAGCAGCGACACACGGATGGTTTGGGGGCCAGTACCACTCTCTGAGCCGCTAGCTATTTGCAACCAATCGCTGTCGGAAGCGGCAGTCCATGCACAGGCAGAACCTGTACTGAGAGTGACACTATAAGTCCCACCGCCGGCACTTGCACTGACTGTGGTGGGGTTTACAGTTATTTGGCATGTACTTTGCGCCAACGCTGCAGTGAGATCAATGCGAGGCTTGGTTATACCACTGCGGTCGTCTTTTACCATTTTCCCAGTAGCGATGAGTCGCGCCTCGAGATCATTGACAGAATCTTCTTGAAATTTCGATCGAAGAATCGCTAATGACGCTGCCGCATGCGGCGTCGCCTGCGAAGTACCGCTCATGGTGACGCCAGCGGCAGTGATAGACACACCTGGCGCGAGTAACTTGAGAAAACTCGGTACGTTGGCAAAACACACGACCTTATCGGCCGCCGTGGTTGCATCAGAGCAATCCCCCCAGCTAGCCGATCCATAGTTGCCATCATAAACTGCACCGACTGATACCGCCGCAGGCGCACAGCCAGGAGCTGACATCGAGTCAGTATGCCCCTCGTTACCACTTGCAACAGCCGCGAGAACACCAGCATCGCGTGCATCTTGGAGAGCGACCGCCATCGGGTTCGAATCACAAGTGCGGTAGTAGCGACCGCCACCAATACTGAGGTTCATCGCGGCGATAGAGTAAGTATCTTTATTCGCGATAACCCAGTTGATCGCATCAACGATCGTGCTGGTATAAGCATAGTCGCCATCGAAGATGTCGAGCGACAAGATCTTGGTACCAGGCGCTAAATCGGCGACGATTCCCGCAACGTTGGTACCGTGGCGTATGGCATCGTCAGGAGTATTGTCTTCGACATCAAAATCACGGGCAAAGCTCACGCGGCACTTGTCGGCTGGTAGTCCTGGTCCCGTGCACGAGCCAAAAGTCGCCTGTGTATAGTCGACCCCAGAATCGAGAATGGCCACAGAGGTACCACGCCCGTCAGCCCCACTGGCAACAGCTCCAGGCTGACCAATCAGGGGAAAGCTTTGTAAGTCGGATCTCTTAATTTTAGCGTCACGCATCACCCGCACTACGCGGTCACTCCGTCTTAGGACATCGAGAGCAGCCTGTGAATTGATCCGCACTTTAAGTATCGGTAGATGCTCGTAATCCCTGTCTACCGTTAGGTCATTCACACCCAATGCACCGAGTAGTGTCTTTTTACTTTTTCCGTAGGCTATGGCGCGCTCGAGGATCTCAGTACGCTTAAGCCCCCGTTTAAGTTCTGTCCTGCCTAAGGCTTCAAAAGCATCACGCAGGACTATAATGACGCGCTCCTCGTCACCTAGGAGTGAAAAGGAAGTCACTTCTTCGCTATCGAGCGACGGCGCTTGCAGCTCAGGCAGGACCTGAGCAATCGCCTGGTTTTTCACGTCAGCCAGACCTGACTGCGGCCCTCTGGCGCACGCAGCACTAAGGAGCGGAAGGCCGGAACCGGCAAGGACAGACCAGAATTTGACACTTAGGCCAAGGGAACGAACGGACAGCAACTTTCGCATCAGACAGAAATCCCCATAATGTGGCGGTCAGACGGGTTGACCGTGGGGCCCTCTCTGCAAATACGAGGCTAAGGGCTAAGACCCTGAAAGCACGCTCGGATTGCCATCATCTGACTGTAAACCAGTTGTGATGGTGTCAAGGGAATCGTCACAAACTGATCCATTTAACTGTTGGTGAGAGATACATAAGTCATCGTGCGCAAGGCTCATGTCACTTCTCTGTGCGGATGAGTTGAAGCATAACTCGCTCTTCAAAGTAGGGAGAGAGAATTGTGCCTTCCAAGACCGCATTACGTCCAGCTTGTCCCATTTGTCCCAAAGATTATCGCTCGGTAATCAAATATGGATTTTTTAAACGCGAAACGGGGCATATGCCACGGATTCAGCGTTATCGCTGCAAACTTTGCCGCTCTGCATT
>VGTI01000129.1 GCA_016874735.1 Deltaproteobacteria bacterium | reverse complement strand
TTGGCGACGGATCCGCGATCGATCTTTTGCAGTTAACTGGTTCCAAAGTTGAATTTTACGCGTCGGGTTCAGGCGGCATTCCGCAAATGACGCTAGCGACGGGTGGGAACGTTGGGATTGGGACTACGGATCCCGCTAGGAACCTTGACGTAAAAGGCAGTGGTAGATTTTCCCCCACACTAGAGGTCGAATCCGGCACGACTTGGCCACTCATGATCATGACATCAAATGCCGGAGGAACCTATCCACCTACTATCATTTTCCAGTCGTCACGGGGCACAACCGCCGCTCCTTTAGCTTCACAAGCTGGTGACACATTGGGAATGATACAGTCTCGCGGCTTTAATTCCTCAACTGGTTTCGAGTATTCGGCGAGTCCGATAACGTTTCATGCTGCCGAAAATTTCACGTCAACTGCAATGGGTCAGTATCTGGCCTTTTACTCCACACCATTGGGCACTAAATCGCCAGTTGAGAGGATTCGCATAACCCCTGACGGCAGCGTAGGGATTGGGACTACCAATCCGGCAAAACTTTTGAGCTTGGAGTCATCCAGCACCAGCGACACTTCGATCAGATTAAAAAACACTTCGGCAGGTGGCGGGGATTGGATGTTGGGGAGCTACGGATCGGCTAACGGCGGAGGAGCAGGTAGATTTGCGATTTGGGATGCAGCTGTTTCGGCCAATCGATTCGTCATTGATGGTGTTGGCAACGTCGGGATAGGTACCACGGCGCCAACGGCAGCGTTGGATGTTAGTGGTAATTTGAGGGTTTCAGGAACCATGTTTGGCGGCAATATTCAGACCGGCGTGCTGAGTCCATCAAATTGGGGGTATTCGAGCACATCGGCCAGTTGGGTTGAGGCATGGAATGGTACAATTAACGTACCTAAGGCATCAGCTGTCGTTTTGACACTTAGCGGTCACATCTTGTCATCAGCTGGCGGTAATTGCGTATATTCCTCAGGATTAGATGGTGTGCGGAATTTACCAATAGTTGGGGGTTACACCTTTGCCGGAGCCCCCTTGATTACATCGACAAATTGGGTGCCACTTTCAGAGACAAAATATTTCACGGCCACTGCGGGCACACATACAGTTAACGTATACATATATGCTCAAGGTGGTGTGGGCACCTGCAGTATGAATGGCTCTGTCGTTAGCTATATGATTATCCCACAGTAGGATTTGGGGTAGGTGTCTCTGCAGGTAGCGGCGGTGGCGCAGATGTTCGTGGGACTCTGAAGCCTTCGCAACTGAACTAAGCCCGAACTGCTATCCGCTTCGCTCCGAGCTCTTCGGGAGGCTTGATAGCTCACACGCCGAGCATCTCGCATAGCTCTGGGCAGGCTACCTCGAGAGTCTCGAGTACATCTCTAAGTACCACAAGGGTAGTAAAGCTCACAGTTGGCGCAGATCAGTGCGTATCGATCAGCTTATTTACCCATTCCACAACGGCTTCGCTCCTTTTAAGAGCGTCCCGATATTCCTCAACTGTAACGGGCTTACCCCACCCCGGATAGCGAGTTGCTACAGCGTAGTCCGTGAGGATAGCCGCTTCGCGGATAGGAGCTGGAATGTCCGCAATAAATGCCTCCAACTCACTTATCAGCTCACCGATGTCATGAGTAAAAGGAAACTTCTTGGCATGAAGAATGAAGAGAGCCTTGAGTGCCTTTTCCGCTGCCTGCTGCGCATCGAAACAAAGATCTTCCCAGTAGACTTGATCCGGCTTGCTTAGTTTAGAACGGATCAGATTACTTTTAGCACGCCTCAGCCACTCACGTGCTATTTCATGCTGTCTTGGCGACATAAAGCTCCTTCCCATTCTCCTCAGCTTCGCAAACAACTGACCAGAAATCTTGGCGCGCTGCATGCGCTTCTTCTTCTGTTACCACCACAAAGTCAAGGCTAACCCCAAGCCTAGGAGCTGTATAATAAAGGGACTGCGCGATGCTTCGGGTATCTTGACCATTGGCGACGACTACAAGAAAATCAAGGTCGTTGGCCCGATTTGACTTTTTTGCAGCTGATCCAAAAATAACCACCCTAATCGGCCTGATGACCGTGATGATATGGTTTAAAATTTGGTCGCATTTACTTTGATGCAGCATAGTTATTCATCATTATAGTTCACTCAAGTCAGCCCAGATACTAGCAGAAAGCCTAACTATCGTCCATGATTCCTACTCCCAGCGGGTTGCGACCATTGGCAACCTGGGTATTGGCACCACAGCGCCGACTGCCAAACTTGGGGTAGCTGGTCCCGTGATGATCGATAGCGGTGGCAGCGCCATTAGCGGCAACGTCGGAATTGGAACAACTAACCCTAACTCTCAGCTTGATGTCGTTGGAGCCGCGCGTATTTGTGGCGGACTCGATGTCGGTACGGATGCAAGTGGAAACGCCAACTTCACGATGGAGCACGTCGATTCCGCTTTCTACACTCGCCCAATTGACGTCCTCACCCTCCGTAAACGAAGTGGATTATCTAGGCTTGCGCCGCCTCACGGTAGTGCAAGTGGGTCAGCGCCTCACGTCCGAGGCGGAGAATGTTACGTGCTGCATTGACGTCACGGTCGTGAACCGCGCCACACTTGCCGCACTTCCACTCTCCTACTCCTAACGAGGTCCGGGGATATACCTCTAGGAAGATCGCACACGTCCGGGTGGAGTCCCTTTCTTTTATTTCCTGCGCCTGTCCCCCAGCTCTTTGGGCTTTGTAAGAGACTTGCTGTTTAAATTTACCGATCCCGTGATCAAGACTAATACCCGCTAGGTTCTTCGAGCGGTTCATCAGGTGACACGAGACATCTCCGATGAATATCCGTCCATAGTTCTCGACTAGACTTGCCGCGGCCGTATTCAAATAGTCACTTCTGGCATTTGCCGCTTTGGCGTGGAGTTTTGCTACAGTCCTAGCCTTAGGTAGCCGACCGTAGCACTTACTTGCGGCCTGCCGCCGCCTAGTGCTGAGCCTTGTGAGTTCAAGCAGACGTATTTTGCTTAGGTAGCGCTCGCGAAGCCTTGGACCAGTCAGCATCACACCGTCAGATAGTGTCGCCATGGACTTGATGCCTATGTCGATGCCGACGGCTTCGTCGGTCGTCACGTAGGTCAATTGATCGCTCGCAAAAGTGATACTGACCAAGTATCGGCGTCGCGTATTCAATCAGGCGATCATTGAGGAGCTGCGCCACATCTTCACCGGCGTCTGCGAAGGCTTCGAGACCACTCTTGAAGAGTGCTACGGAGAAGGAGGCCGTGAACGGCGGAGATATAAGGCAAGTAGGATAAATTTAAGGGCCGGTCGCATGATAAGCTCAGGCCCACGAGCTGCCTGGATCCCCCCTGGCAATCTCCAATAATATCTTGGTATTATACAAAAAATAAGAAAATCCGCATACCTATTGCGGATTTTTGTTGTTTTCCCGCTGTCTATCTGCGATTTTTTACACAGATATCTGAAATTATTGGAGTTAAAAACTCAAGTGACGTTCATTGACCGCAAAATTGATCTAGCCAAAATCCTGTCTCACAAAAGCGTATTGCTATTGGGGCCTCGTCGCACTGGCAAATCGGCTTTGATTCGAAATCAGTTTGGCGCGGCAAAAGTCTATAATTTACTCCGAGCTGATGAGTTTCAGAAGCTTGCTGCCCGCCCCCAATTGATCAGGGAAGCTCTCGCCGCGGCGCCCGTCGACCTAGTGGTAATCGATGAAATCCAAAAGCTACCTGTGCTCATGGATGAAGTTCATTTGATGATCGAAGAGATGGGGCAAAAATTTTTGCTCACAGGAAGCAGCGCAAGAAAACTGAGGCGCACACATACTTCGTTGATGGCTGGTCGTGCAAAAATTCAGTACCTGCATCCTTTTGTCAGCGCAGAGATTCCTGAATTCGACTTGGATCAGGTGCTCCTTTATGGACTGTTACCACCAGTCTATCTCAGTCCAGATCCCGAAGACGAACTTCGCAGTTACGTAGGCGAATATCTGAAAGAGGAGATTCAAGCCGAGGCGCTCAGTCGCAATATCGAAAACTTTTCCCGGTTTCTAGATCATGCTGCATTTACAAACGCACAGTTAATTAATTTTGAGTCTGTAGCAAGTGATGCGCAGGTTCCTGCACGAACCGTCCGGGAATATTATACAGTGCTGGAAGACACGCTAATAGGCCGAATGCTCAAACCAATAGCGCAAATTGGATCTCGTAAAGTTGTGAGTAAGGCTAAGTTTTATTTCTTCGACACCGGAGTTGTGCACCAACTCCAAAAGATTCGAGGCCTCCCTGAATTGGCTCCAGGCTACGGCGATGCGTTCGAATCCTTTTTGTTCCATGAACTTGTGTCGTTTCTAGACTACACAAATAGCAGAGAAACATTAAACTTCTGGCGCACTTCTAACGGTCCTGAAGTTGATTTTATAGTGTCAGGGCGGATCGCTATAGAAGCCAAGGCCACTAAACTAGTCGATACTAAGGACCTCAAAGGTCTCAGGGCACTTGCTAAAGAAGAAAAAATGGACCGGTTAATCGTCGTCAGTCGCGATCCGGAGCGGCGGACTGTCGGCAACATTGAAATATGGCCTTACCGTGAGTTCCTTAGGCAGCTCTGGGCTGGGAGTATAGTTTAACGAACTGGGTCATTTAATTGTTGATGAGATAAGTCGATATCACACGGCAACGTCGGTCGGTACAACAGCGCCGACTGCCAAACTTGATGTAGCAGGCCGGAAGCTTTCGCTTCAGTGCTGTAACTTCATGTTCCTTTTGATCATCAAAATGGCGAGTTACATGCCGTTTCTGTTGGGTAGGTCACTCTCCAATCTAACACCCGGTAACTCATGGGTATTTCGCTCACCAAAAAAACCAGCCAGATAACCCGCGCACACCGCCTTATTTGCCTCCCGT
>VGTI01000128.1 GCA_016874735.1 Deltaproteobacteria bacterium | reverse complement strand
GAGACCACCCATGAAGGGTATCGTTCTTGCCGGCGGCTCAGGCACCAGGCTCTATCCATTGACCATCGCAGTCAGCAAGCAGATGCTGCCGATCTACGACAAGCCGATGATCTACTACCCACTCTCCGTGCTGCTACTCTCAGGTATCCGCGAGATTTTGATCATTAGTACGCCGCAGGATCTACCGCACTTTCGCCGTCTCCTAGGCACCGGGGATCAGTGGGGCGTGCGCTTTGACTATGTCGAGCAGCCTAGCCCGGACGGTTTGGCGCAGGCCTTTATCTTAGGCGAGAAGTTTCTTGGCACGGACCCAGCCTGTCTCGTCCTCGGCGATAACATCTTTCACGGCGACAAGCTGTCGAAGTTATTCCAGACCGCCGCGGCAAGGAATAAGGGCGCAACGGTGTTCTCCTACTACGTGAGCGATCCTGAGCGTTACGGGGTCGTTGAGTTTGGCAAGGACGGCCGCGCCATCAGCCTTGAGGAAAAACCCAAGGCCCCCAAATCTAACTACGCCGTCACCGGCCTTTACTACTACGATAACGACGTCGTTAAGCTCGCCAAGACCATTAAGCCCTCGCCACGCGGCGAGTTAGAAATCACCGACCTAAACCGTCTCTACATGGAGCGCGGTGATCTAAACGTCGAGGTGATGGGACGAGGCTCCGTATGGCTAGACACCGGGACGCACGACTCCTTGGTCGAGGCCGTCAACTACGTCCAAGCGGTCGAGAAGCGTCAAGGTCTCAAAATCGGCTGCCCCGAGGAGATCTGCTGGCGTATGGGCTTTATCGGTGACGATCAACTCCTGCGTCTTGCAGCACCGTTGGCCAAGACTCAATACGGCGTCTACCTCCAGCATATCGTGAAGGAAAAGCATGAACGTCGTTGAGACCTCGCTCCCCGGCGTCCTGATCATTGAGCCCAAAGTGTGGGGTGATGAGAGAGGCTACTTTTTCGAGAGCTTTCAGGCCGAGCGCTACCAGGCTCACGGTATCAAGGGCACCTTTGTTCAAGATAACGTGTCCTACTCGCGCCGCGGCATCCTGCGGGGCCTGCATATGCAAAACCCAAACCCCCAGGGCAAACTTGTGCAGGTACTCCAAGGCGCTGTACTCGATGTCGCCGTCGACGTCCGCGTCGGATCACCCCACTTCGGCCTTAGCGTCGCCGTTGAGCTGTCGTCCGATAATAAGCGCCAGCTCTGGGTGCCACCAGGCTTTGCCCACGGCTTTATCGTCACCAGCGAGACGGCGATGTTTGCCTATAAGTGCACCGACTACTACGCACCCGCCAGCGAACTCTCCATCCTCTGGAACGACCCCGATCTCGAAATCCCCTGGCCGCGGGGCCTTGAGCCTCAACTCTCGGCTAAGGACAAGGTCGGGCGACGGCTGAAGGATATTAGTCCGGGTGAGCTTTGTCGGTACGTGGCTGGTGCATAGGCCTGAAATGGCCTCTAAGTAAGCCGTGACTTAATCGGTGTTGTGCTCCTTTCTCCCTCATTCCCTTTCTCCGTGGTCAAAAAACGGCCCATGACTCGTATCCCGCAGGGGCAGGAGCTCTGCCGATTTAGACCGCGGAGACAGTGATGCTTTAAAAAACATCATAAAAACATGAAACTTAATCGAAACATCCTTCATCAGCAGCGCCGCCAGTTGGACGAGAGACTCAAAGCCTGGAGACAGGTCAGCAAAACTCCCCGTCCACGAATGGGCTGGCTCAAGGCTGTACGAGAATCGCTCGGCGTAACAACGCGGCAATTGGCTCATCTTCTCGGCACCAACAACGGCGTTGTCGTCCGCTTGGAGCAACGGGAGCGCGAAGGTAAAGTCACACTGGAGGCGCTCGACCGCGCTGCTCAGGCGCTAGGATTTAGCGTTGTTTATGCCATCGTGCCCGACGACACGCTGGAAGCTATCGTTGACGAAAAAGCGCAAGAGGCCGCGCACGCGATCCTTCGGTCGGTGACCCATACGATGAAACTGGAAAAACAAGAGGTAAGGCCTAAAGCCACCCGGGCGCAGCTGCAAGAACTCGCTCAATCTCTCAAGACGCGACTCGCCCCCGAACTTTGGACGAAGCGTTAATGACGATACGGTTAGAGTATCCACAGGGAGCAACTCCGCTTGATCCAGATTGGGCTCTCACCAAAAAGAAAGCCATCCTCAGCGATAATTTTTTACGGGAACTGCACAAAAGAATGTTCGGTGATGTGTGGCGCTGGGCCGGACAATACCGTACCAGCGGAAAAAATACTGGATCGGTCACAGCACTTACCCTTGGGATGAGCTTGCTGCCAGATTTCATCATCGGCTCGTCCTGATTCACGCATTTGCCAATGGCAATGGACGTCATGCTCGCCTCATGACGGACATATTTATCCCATGTGCCGTAAAACTCCGCCGTTCACGGCGGAGATATAAGGCACCTGCCCGAGCGAGTACGAAGTATCTCGCGAGTTCCGCCTAGTTGGGGTCCCCTGTAAGAAACCGAGTCAAGGATAAAAGTTGCCTGCCGTCGCCCATGTCACTCGAAAGGATTAGTGTGACTTGCTATAAATTGCACTTCCATCTCAGGAAGACGCATGACGCTGACTACATGGAAATTCCGAGTTAAGGACAGCGGCAGTGCAGGTCGCAGGCTGACCGCGATGGCTAGGTCAGTCAACTTCGTTTGGAACTATGCCAAAGAGACTCAAGTAACGGCACTACGCCGCAGCTCGACAAAGGTGATCCTGCGTAAAGATGGTATGAGCCGCACAGTACCCAACTTCTTTTCGGCTTTCGAACTCAACAATCTAGTTGCCGGATCTGCCAAGGATCTGGGTCTCCACAGCCAAACCGTGCAAGCAGTGGTAGAGGAGTATGCCAGGAGACGGGCTCAATTCCGTAAGTTGCTTCGTTGGCGTGGACGGAAGTCGCTTGGCTGGATCCCATTCAAGGCCTCCGGCGTCAGGCTTAGCTTTGACGCAGTCAGAGAGTGGACGGGTGCCACCAGCGGCAAGCGTCGGAGCAAAGCTCGCGGCAATGTAACTTACTGCGGGCTACAGCTTGAGTTTTGGGCATCGAGAGTGCTGCCTGATGACGCTGTCATCAAGACGGGATCATTTGGTCAGAATGCACTTGGCCAGTGGTTTGTCAGTATCACTTTTGCGAGCGATCAATTGACCTACGCGACGACCGACGAAGCCGTCGGCATCGACATAGGCATCAAGTCCATGGCGA
The DNA here is from genome assembly GCA_016874735.1 of Deltaproteobacteria bacterium. Classification (NCBI taxonomy): domain Bacteria; kingdom Pseudomonadati; phylum Myxococcota; class Myxococcia; species Deltaproteobacteria bacterium. Next base: position 1,689 of record VGTI01000128.1, on the reverse strand, counting down.
CACTTTCAAGCGGAGGGAAGCTGACTGGCCCGGGGCTTCGCGAGCGTTACTTGGACAAAATACGTCGGCTAGAGCGTACTAGGCTCAGCGCCAGGCGGCGGCAGGCTGCCAGTAAGTGTTACGGCCGGCTACCTAAGGCTAGGCGAGTGGCTAAACTCCACGCCAAAACAGCACATGCTAGAAGTGACTATTTGCATAAGGCCTCGACTAGCCTAGTCGAGAGCTACGGCCAGATCTTCATCGGTGATGTCCCGTGTCGCCTGATGAATCGTTCGAAAAACCTAGCAGGGATCAGTCTAGACCACGGTATCGGCAAGTTTAAACAGCAAGTCTCCTACAAAGCCCAAAGAGCTGGGGGACAAGCGCAGGAAATAAAAGAAAGGGACTCCACCCGGACGTGTGCGATCTGCCTAGAGGTATATCCCCGGATCGGGTTAGGAAAAAGAGAATGGAAGTGCAGCAAATGTGGTAGGGTTCACGACCGTGACGTCAATGCAGCGCGTAACATTCTCCGCCTCGGACGTGAGGCGCTGACCCACTTGCACTGCCGTGAGGCAGTGCAAGCCTAGGGAATCCCCTTCGTTTACGGAGGGTGAGGACGTCAATCCCAATCAGACTATTTCGATGCATACGCCCTTTTTCAATATTTGCTTGTTCTGGAATTAGCGTCTAACGAGTGAGATTCACCGCGAATCGCGATCTACGACAAAATAGGTCGCTTCCATAGGGACCAGCTTAGGTTTAAGCAGATTGAAGTCCAAATGAAGACCCTAAGACTTACGACCATTTTTGATGTTGTCGAGTTCGGCAAGAGCAGAGCTGACGCCATCTTCGTACGATAGTGGCCAATCTGGATCTAAAAGGTAATTCAGCACCAACGCAGGATCCCTATCCCCATTCGCAAGCATATAGTAATCCTTGCCCTGAATGAGCCTGTTGACCCGTCTACCTGGTCCGTCACAAGTAACTATATGGTACTGCCGATGTTCGCGACAAAAGTCGATGAGCTGCGACAGGTCGTCGCACATGAAGCATCCACTAAAATCATGGCCTTCAAGGCCAAGTGACACTAGGTCGTAGTAGTTGTTGATCAGCCCGATGCGTCGATTGAAGTCGCTATAACTCACATATAGCTCGATTTTGTCGACTCTAGCTCGTGCACCCATGGTGAATCCTTTGGACTACGGTACTTAGGCATTGCCCAGAGTGATTATCGGCAATTAGTTATGAGGGATTAGTTACGCCGGCGGGACCAGGTCAAGTCGCTGAAAAAGTCCTAATGTCGGCCTTGAACTCTCTGCATTCGACAACACGTCTATAAATAACTAAAAGTTTTCTTACCATTATGACAAATTTTTAACTTTTCCGACTATTCATTCAGGGACCTACGGCGTACTCCCTGGCTTGAGCTAGAAGGAATTTCCTCACAGGTGCAACCCAGAGGATCGTCCAGCGCTCTCGCAGCCCCTTCGTCTCTGGTCCACCAGGCTTACCCCACTGTGTGGTCAAGAAACAGACTTTGACGCGTATCCCTCGGATCATGCGCTCTGCCGATTTAGACCACGGAGACACGGAGGGACTAGATATTTCGAATTAAGGTCCTAATATCTTCGATCTTCAGCTAGCACCACTAATGTCCGCCCCCGACATCTGCTCTACACCCACTCATGTCGTTCGACTTTAGTGCAC
>VGTI01000127.1 GCA_016874735.1 Deltaproteobacteria bacterium | reverse complement strand
ATGCTAATCGCAGCTGCAGCGTCACTGGTCCGCGTGGCAAGTGCGTGGTGCCTGGCGTGCATCGGTTTTGCCGCGATGACAAAGACTACCGCTGTCTCATGACGCCCGGTAACTGGGCGATGATGGGGCGGGTCTGGGATTATCTGGGCCTACCGCAGTCGAAGGAGATGCGCCTCTACGCTGGCAGCGATGACCTAGTGCTGCCGACGCAGGTAGAACACGCGCCGGTGGGGTTCCAGCTCCATTTGCTCGGCGTCGAAACGCTGCTGAAAAAGCGCCTGGGACGTGACACGACTGCGGTGACGCAAGCCGCGGCTAAACTAATCGAGCGGCAGCCGGATAATCCCTTTTTTGATTATCTGGCACACGGTGCCAGCACGGAGCTACATACCAAAGTCGAAGCGCTATGCCCTAAATTTGGTGACGCGAGCGTGAGCGCCCGCAATCAGTGGTCGTGGGAGCGCGCGACCAGCGAAGCGGCGTGGCGCGACAGTATGGGCTGGGACTGCATCTTCCTCAGTCAACTTACCAGTTGGCGTTAGTGAGCCACCGCGACCAGTAGAGGGCATCTTGATGCCAGAGATCCAAACGATTTTTGTTTAGACCATTCAGCAGCGCAGCCTGACGCGCGGGATTTTGCGCGAGTGCCTCGAGTGCAGCACGCGTGTCCACCACGAGGGCCATGCCTTGATCGTCGAAGCGAAACCAATGTTCCTCGGTACCCAACTGCTGATGGTAAAGGGGCACGTTGTCATCAACGGGCCGCAGGGTGACGCACAGGGTGTCCTCAAGCGCTAGATTGGGCTCTGGCCAGCGGCTGCACACATCCGCTTCCACGTTCGAGGCCGTAGCCGGGGCCGGGGCTGCTAAGGCACTGACATTTAAAAGAGAGAGCCCAATTAACCAAATTTTAACCAAAGCCATATTCCGTCCCCTGTCCTGATCGGCTTATAGTGCGCGCCAGTCAATGGCAGCAAAGTAGCAACGTTCTCTAGCAAAGCTGAGCGATATTGTCGATAAGGGTGGCTGATGCGGAAGCGCTTGATGTTGATGACGATGATGACGGCGGCAGTCGCTGGTTCCGTCGGCTGTGGCGACCAACAGGGATCAAAATTAGCTGTGGGTGACCCGTCCCCAGGAGAGTCCCTGAGCTTTAGTGACGACCACGCGCCTTTTGAAGGGGAACTCCCCGACAGACCGCGCCTGTCCTTTCGCAGTGAGTGGCAACAACTACACGGCGGAAGTTTTGGCCTCGAGCTCAAACTGGGCTGGAGTGGCCTCGGCTTCGAGGTAGCAGTTGCCCAGCAGGTACGCACCGTGTCGGCCGCACTGTTTGACGTCGCGAAGACGGCATCTGCGCCCGACAGCAGAATCTTTAACGACGACCGCGGTCACTTTGAGATCCGCGAGGGCGAGTCGGTCACTGGCCGCTGCGAATATGCGATGGCCGCACAGCTGAGACTGGGCGAAGAGGCGGCCGTCATGGTGGCCGGCGTTAAAGTTGAGCATGAGTATGAGAACGCCAAGCTACTCGAGGTCACAGTCGCTGATCGATTTTTCGCCGTGGAGGCTGATAAAACCTTGGCGGACTACGAGCAAGTTTGTCGCGATGGATTTAAGGCCTTTGAGTCCAGTATGCGTCAGGATCTGACGGCGGCACTCAAGTCAAAAGTGGTGATTCACAAAGTCGGAGACAGTCGGATCGACGCTCTGCGGTCTGCTCTTGTCGGCGAGCGTGTCGGCTTCACGACAGACGGCGGCACGTGGGAACTCGAGCCGGTTAAATATACGACCGAAGGCGAAGCCATCGTCGTAGCCGGCCGGTTGAGTCAGCTGGGGCGCTTTGGTGGGCGCAGCTATGATTTCCGTCACGAGTTTAAACCTGGATCTGGCAGTGATCGATTGAAGCTAAACAAGATGACGATAGCGCCGCGCGGTGTGGATAAAGCCGACCAGACGGCGATGGAGCTGAGCGTCTACTTCGCCCAGAATGTGGCCCGGCGCGCTACGAGTGACGGGATGTTTAGCGTGGATACGTCGCTACTTAGGTGAGCATTTACGGCAATAGGTGCTACAGCACACTTTTAAATCATCTAAATATGGATTATAATCCATATTTAGAGGTTTAAGTTGCTATCCACTGAAAAATATTACCAAATAATCGACTATAACAAGCCGGTTTGGGCGCGGGTCCGGGCTTTTACGGGGTCACGGGAGCAGCTTGGGGACCCTGACTTTCTCAGTGCCAATTTGGCATGCTTGGTTGGCGAAAAGGGCGTGGGTAAGACCGTCTTGGCCTGCCAAAAGGCTCTGCAGCTTGCGGCCAACGACACCACCAAGATCTTCTACATCAGCCTCGACGACACCATGTTTGCCGCCGACTCGATGTACGACTTGGCCCAATTAGCCGAGACGCACGGAGTCCAAGTCGTTATTTTTGACGAGGTCCATCGCTACAGCGCATGGAAGTCGGAGCTCAAACGTATCGCTGATCGCCTCACAGTTCGTTGCATTGTATCGGGGAGCTCCATTTTAAGCTTCAAGGATCTCGGCGGCCTAGCGCGACGGATGGTTAAGTATCAACTACTTGGGATGACTCTGCGCGAATACCTCAATATGACGCACGGCAGTCGCATCAAATCACTGTCTCTCGACGAACTATGCAGAAATGGCCCACGAGCCGTCGAAGACATTGCTCGCACCTTGCAAGCGAAGACGCAACGACCTTTACCTCTATTATTTGCCGATTACCTTAGGCGCGGCTATCACGCTTATGGCGTCTCCCATACGAGCGATAGTGCGTTCAGCACACTGCTACGCCAAGCCACAGAGGATACCATTGCCTACGAGATCGTCTTAGCACAGACTCATTCGCGCCCGGATATGGCGCGCAAACTACAATCCATCTTCAAAACCATCGCGCAAAACGTGCCTTACACCATCGACTACGAAGCGCTTAAAGCCTACGCCCACATCAGTGATTCCCGCACTCTGAAGCACTACCTTGCATGCCTAAAGGACGCTGGAATCATCCGCAGCCTCGACCGCTACACACTAAAGTCTCTGCGTAAACCGGAAAAGCTTTATCTCGGCAACACGGCTCTCTATTATGCATATGCCGAACTAAAACCCGATATAGGATCGATACGCGGGACTTTCTTCCTGACCAGTATGGCACTGAGTCACCACCAGGTCAGTCTGCATTCGGGACAAGCTGACTTTGCTGTTGGTCCCTACACGTTCGAAGTGGGCGGTCCGCGCAAAGGCAAAAGGCAAATCAAGGACGAAGAGCATTCCTATGTAGTCCGGGATACTTGGGAATTCTCGGCAGATCCTCGCATCATCCCGCTTTGGGTGTTTGGGCTCTTGTGAGACTAGAGCGGTGAGAAGCCCAAGGTTTTTGTGTTAGAATTGCCAAATGAATCACAGATTATTGCCACTACTGCTTTGCTGCCTCAACGCCGTTATCGGTGAGATTGCCCTAGCAGCGGCGAGCCCCTTGGATTTTGGCAATGTGACCATCACACTTGCCGGCGATAGTGGCGCACTCGATGCACTGAAAGCATCCGAGCAGTGGACGGCCGCCTGTCAGAATCTAGGCAAAAGTCTGGTCTCCGGCTCTGGGCCATGGGGCTTTGGACTTTTTGGTGGGTTTAAGTGCAAGAAATTCGGCACCAAGGACAAAGCCGACGCTGGCTGGACGCTTTGGGCCACTGCGGCGCCAAACGTACTGCGGTTTGAGATGCGGCATAGTGACCTGGATCAGCCTGTCGCCAAGACCGACATCCCCGTCAGTGGTGTCAGTGGTGACCTACTAGAGCGCATGGGCAAATCTAAGCTTGCGACCCTTATTGCTGCAGATCTCCTAGAAAAGCTGCCGGTGTGGGCGCGCATCAATTCACCACAAATTAGGGATAACGGCAAAAAACTCGAACTGCCTATCCCATCCAAACTGAAAAACTTCCCGCAGGCTCCAAAACAGCTTGCAATTTATACGCTCACATTCGAGCCGCAAAGACACATATGGCAAGCTCATGTGATCGCCAAGGCCGATCAGACCGAAACTAGGAGCAAGAAAAAGCTGACCTGGGTCCTGGATCGTCCCGTATCCCCCGGTGGCAGCCCAGTCTACGCCCACGACTACCGCGGCCGCGGCGCAAACGCTGAAATTCTGGGAAGGCTGATCGAAGATGCAGCCAAAAAACCGCTCGATGACGATGACTTTCTCGGCGGTAATCTAGCTGCTGCCGCGTCCCGAGTGTTAAATGAAGGATTCATTGGCGTGAGGCTAGGTAAGTCGCTATCGAGCGGGCAATTAGCGCGCAAGATCAAGACAGCATCGCTACTCGCCGAGCTACGCGGTGCACCTCTTGATGGCCTGCGGCTCTACCACGACGTCTGGCCTAAGATCAGTGAAGAGGCAGCCTTCGGTCCCACCAGCTTTTCCGGCAGCCGCACAGTGCTTGGATGGGCACTGGGGATGGACCTTTATGACACGAAGTTATCGGGTCTCATTGACCGCATCGATTTTGTGCCGAAAATTGGCGTCTGGTCGATGAAGTCGCAGTTTAAACTGGCCCCGACAAATGACACAGTTGCTGCCTACGACTTCAACTTTGCCAGTAGTCTCAGCACCGGTGTCGAGCTGGGAGTGGAGAAGCAATTCGCATCGCGCGCTCTGCTACGCCTATGGCTAGGTGCTGACTTTAGCAGTATTGCGGGGTCTGCGGCGACCGCGGCCAAGATCAATGATGTGCGAGCCGGCTCTGATTTACTCGTAAACGTAGCCACTCTAGGACCCATACATTGGTCTATCTTGGGTTTTGGCGTCTACGAACGGATTCAATTAGCAAAGCAGTACCCAGACGGCACGAGAGAGGCCGCCCTGAAATCGATAAGCCTTAGCCTGGCCATGGTCGGAGGTGGACTTGCACTCGCTTGGTAGACTCGTCTGTCTATACGCGCT
>VGTI01000126.1 GCA_016874735.1 Deltaproteobacteria bacterium | reverse complement strand
GCAAGGCAGAGGGCAAGGAAGATGCCAGCCTAGCTTTTCTGAAGGCACTGCTTACGTCGCCCGAGACAAACAAGCTGCCTGATGCCAAGATTGCCGCATTAACTGGGCTGCCTTTGGATGTTGTGATCAAGTTCCGGGCTGAGTCGAAGTGAAGCGCTAAGATCTCGACTACAGGTCGAGGCGTACACTGCTCTGAGGTCCCAGGCTTTGTCGATGGTGGCGAGCTCACCTGTAACTGTCTTGGTGACGGATTCTCTAAACCTGGTAACAACGGCACCGTCAGCTGCCGAGACTTCTGCTGGGGTGAGCAGTGGGGCGCAGTCGGTAACTGCCTCGCTGCCTACAAGGGTGAAAGCATATCGTGTGACACCGCGTCAGGATCTCCGCAGGACTGCGCTTGCGGTGGTTTTACGCAGTGAGGAGATGTGACTGACATCTGTCACAGGTGTTAGTCACGTCCATGACAACCTCCCGTTCACCCTCATTCCCTTTCTCCTTTATTCCGTGCCTCCGTGGTCAAATACTGAAATCTCGATAGACGACGGAGGCACGGAATAAAGGAGAATTGAGCACATTGTAACCGCGACATTAGCCAGTCATGCGGCATTCTCTCGGGATATCGTTCAGAGACATTTTGCGCATCATCGCCCATGTCGTTCGCTTTTAATGGGTAACTTTGCAATTCTCCAGTCGCCATCGTTTGAATTAAACACAAGTGGTGTAAGGAGCGAATCATTGACGACGATTGTTGCACAGGAGGTGGGAACGACAAGGTCACTAAAGGCGATACGTCAACCCACAGATATCGACAATAAAACTCTTGCTGAATTAACGGTCGCATACGGACCGGATGATCATTTTGACGCCTACGCGGTGTTTCAATATTTGATATCGCGTGAGATGCAGTCTAACAACGCGAACAACGACAATTCAGATCGTATTCCAATTTATAATCGCATTTCGATATTTCATGAGAGCAAGCTTGGCAGACATGAGATGAAGCACCAAAAGGAAGTGCTAAAACTTACGACTATTTTTGATGTTATCAATTTCGGCTATAGCCGCAGCCATGCCTTCCTCGTAAATGAGCGGCCACTGCGGATCGAGTAGGAACTTTAGTTCGAAAGCAGGATCTCTATCGCCTCTAGCGATCATGTAAAAATCGGCATCGTACATCAGACGATTGACAAAGTGGCCTACACCGACACTAGAGACCAGATGATATTCGGGGTTTTCATCGCAGAACGTAAGTAACAGGGGTAGTAGCTGTCCGGCAAATACTCCGCAGAAATCATGACCAGTGAGCCCTAGCCACTCTAGTTCATAATAGTTATGCACTGCACCGACTCGTCGGTAAAAGTCCTCTAGACTCACAATCAAGTCGACGTTGTTTTCCTTCACTCTGGCACCCATGATTGGACCCTCTAGGCATCGGGAGTAGGCTTTGCCAATGATGTGATCGGCAGATTCCGGCCAATTCTTGACCCAATGCTCAGGAATAGTGGGAGCGACTGAAAACACATAAGACTCAGGCAAGAATAACCGGTCTTTGCGTCATCCTTTTCCCTCTCCGTCCGCTGTTGTGCTACCCAATTCCTCCTTTTCTCCTTAATTCCGTGTCTCCGTGGTCAAATACTGAAGTCTCTTTAGACCACGGAGGCGCGGAATGAAGGAGAATGGAATTTCTTGTTAACGCAGCACTAGCTGGTTATGCCGCGTCCTATCGCAATAGCGGTCAAAGACATGTCGCTCCGCATTGCCCATGTCGTTCGCATTTGCTGGAAGCTTCTGCCATCATTTCGTCACGGTGTATTGCGTGCCTTTTTGGTTCGCGAGGAGTGAAGGTGATGACTGAATTTGCTCAGCTTATTGGTACTACGAGGTCCTCAAAGGTGATACGTCAGCCAGTAAGTATCTCCATTACTACTCTTACAGAATTGACCAGTGATTACGGTCCAAATGACCACTTTGATGCATATGCACTATTCGAGTTTTTACTATCACGTGAATTAGCCCGCATTGGCAGAGATTCACCACGGGCTGATCTTTATCAAAGGTTTTCTGCATTTCATCGTGAATTGCTTACAGATGAGGAGATGGAGCGTCAAAAAAAAATTCTAGGAATCGCGACTGTTTTTGATGTTATTAAGTTCGGCAATAGCCGCAGCCATACCCTCCTCGTAAATGAGCGGCCACTGCGGATCAAGTAGGAAGTTTAGTTCTAATGATGGATCTCTGTCGCCGTTTGCGATTAAATAGCTGTTTGCATCTGCGCATAGGCGGTTGGCATAGCGGCCATTTCTGAGGCTCGACACGATATGGTAGGTGGGATGTTGCGCTACAAAATTCTTTAAAGCAGGTAATTGGGCTTTGCCAAACATTCCGCAGAAGTCATGACCCGTTAGTCTGAGCCACTCGAGCTCGTAGAAGTTCCTTACTGCGCCGACGCGGACAAAGAATTCGTCATAGTTCACTAGCAACTCGACTTTAGTTTGGTTGGCCTTAGCACCCATGTTTGGATCCTATATTCATCGCAATTTGCGTGTACCCTCAGGGTATCGGCAGTTTCTGGTTACGTCTTAACGTAAGGAAGAGATCTTCGTTAATTAGTCTGAAAATCTGTTTTTTCAGAATAAATTCCGAGTCCTTGCGGAGCCCCACTCTTTCCCCGTCCGCTGTCGCGTCCCATAGACCCTCCCCTTCTCCCTCATTCCGTGTCTCCGTGGTCAAATACTGAAGTCTCCTTAGACCACGGAGGCGCGGAATAATGGAGAATGGAATTTCTTGTTAACGCGGCACTGGCTGGTTATGCCACGTCCGATCGCAATAACGGCCAAAGACATCTTGCTCAGCAGCGCCCATGTCGTTCGCCTTTGCCGAAATCTTCTGCCATCCTTGCGTCACAAACGTGTTGCGTACGTTCGGTGTCGTGGAGGTGAACGCAGTGTCCGATTTTATCCAGCCAGTGGGAACCACTAGATCCTCAAAAGCGATACGTCAGCCAGTAAAGGTCGACGAAACCACTCTTGCAGAATTGACAGGTGACTACGGACCAGACGACCACTTTGATGCCTATGCACTATTCGAGTTTTTACTGTCGCGCGAATTAGCCAGTATTGGGGTTAACTCACCGCGCGCTGAGCTTTACGAGAACATTTCGTATTTTCATCGAGAAGCAATGAGCAAGGATGAGATGGAACGTCAAAAAAAGGAGCTAGGAATTGCGACCATTTTTGATGTTATTAATTTCGGCCATGGCCGCTGCCATCCCTTCTTCGTAAATGAGCGGCCACCGGGGATCAAGTAGGAAGTTTAGTTCCAATAGCGGATCTCTGTCGCCGTTTGCGATTAGGTAGCTCCTAGCATCTGTGCATCGGCGATTGACAACGCGCCCATTTCCAACACCCGACACGAGGTGGTATGTTGGGTTTTTCGTGATAAACGACTCTAAGATAGGTAGTAGGTTTGGATCGAAACATCCCGAGAAGTCATGCCCCGTGAGTCCAAGCCGCTCGAGCTCGTAGAAGTTTTTCACAGCACCCACGCGGTGAAAGAACTCTTTATAATTCACCATTAACTCGGCTTTGTTTGTCTTGGCTCTAGCACCCATGGTCGGTTCCTATAGATAGCGTAACTCGGGTTTTACCATCCTGTAATCGGTAGTTTCCGGCCAATTCTTGACTTAACCTCCGGGTGTGGCTGAAGTGACCGGAAATACGGAAGATTCAGGCACAAATTGCGAGTCCTTGCGGAACCCTAATATTTTCCCGTCCGCTGTCGCGTCCCCTAGACCCTTCCCCTCATTCCGTGTCTCCGTGGTCAAATACTGAAGTCTCGCTAGACCACGGAGACGCGGAATAAAGGAGAATGGAGTTTTTTGTTAACGCAGCACTGGCTGGTTATGCCGCATCCTCGCGGAAAGTCGTTCCAAGACATCATACACAGCACCGCCCATGTCGTTCGCCGTAGCCGGAGGCTTCTGGCATCCTGGAGTCATAAGTGTAGTGCGCACGTTCTGTTTCGCGGAGGTGTAGGTGACTTCTGAATTTGCTCAGCGGGTAGGTATTACGAGGTCTTCAAAAGCAATACTGCAGCCGGTAAATATCGACGACAAGACTCTTGCTGCATTGACCAGTGACTACGACCCAAATGATCACTTCGATGCATACGCCCTATATCAGTATTTGCTGTCGCGTGAGCTTGCGGCCCTTGGTCTAGACTCAACGCGCATTAGTCTTTACGACGCAATTGCAACTTTTCATTGGGAAAGAGTCGGCAAGAGAGAAACTGACCGGCTCAAAGCTTCGTTAGGACTTGCCACTATTTTTGATCTTATTAATTTCGGCTATGGCCGCAGCAATTCCGTCCTCAAAATCGATGGGCCATCGCGGATCGAGTAAAAAGTTTAGCTCTAGCGCTGGATTTCGATCGCCCTTAGCGATCAGGTATCGGCTAGCATTTTTGCAATACCGGTTGGCAAATCGACCGACCCCCAGGCTGGACACCAAATGAAATTCTGGCTTCTGTGAGATGAATCGTTGCAATTGCGGTAATTCGTCGCTATCAAAACATCCACAAAAGTCATGACCCGTTAGTCCAAGCCACTCGAGCTCGTAGAAGTTCTTTACTGCGCCGACGCGGCTAAAGAATGCGACGTAGTTCACCATCAGTTCGACTTTGTTTGTCGTGGCTCTAGCACCCATGGTCAGATCCTATAGGTAACGGGAGTCGCATTTGCCAATCTTGGGATCGGTAGATTCCGGCTAATTCTTGACCCAAGACTCAGCTGTAGTCGAAGTGCCCGAAAACACATAAGATTCAAGCAGGAATTACGGGGTCTTGCGTCACCCTGCTCTTACGCCGTCCACTGTCGTGCGACCTAATTTGACGCGGGAGTTTTTGTCCCTATCAACCTTCTGCGCAGAGCGCCGATTCACCGATGCTCCAGGCTCCTGCGTCAGTGCAAAGATCTCGACCACAGGTCGAGGCGTCCACTGCTCCGATGTCCCAGGATTTGTCG
>VGTI01000125.1 GCA_016874735.1 Deltaproteobacteria bacterium | reverse complement strand
AGAGCTCGACGATTACCTGCACCGGCTGGAAGAGGCGAAAAAGCGCGACCACCGTGTACTCGGCAAGCAACTCGGTCTCTTTTCCTTCCATAAAGAAGCGCCGGCCAACGCCTTTTTCCACCCCGCTGGTGCCGCTGTCTATAACAAGCTGATGACGTTCATGCGGCGCAGCAATGCGGAATTTGGCTTCACCGAAGTCAACACACCCTTGGTCATGGATGTCGAGCTCTGGAAGAAGAGCGGTCACTACGACAACTACCGCGAGAACATGTACTTTACCCAGGTGGACGAGTCCGAGTCGGCGATCAAGCCGATGAACTGTCCGGGCCACTGCCTCCTCTATAGCTCTGGGCGTCACAGCTACCGTGAATTGCCGCTGCGCCTCAGCGAATTCGGCCGGGTTCACCGGCACGAGCGCAGTGGGGTGACGCATGGTCTCTTCCGGGTCCGCACCTTTGTCCAGGACGATGCTCACGTCTTCTGTTCTCCGGATCAGATTCAAGACGAGATCGTACGCGTCCTGACGCAGATTGATCAGGCCTACTCGCTGCTTGGTTTCACCCGTTACCGCGTTGAACTCTCTACGCGGCCGGAGAAATCCATTGGCAGTGACGAAATTTGGGAAAAAGCTGAGGGCGCCCTGAAATCTGCCCTGGAGAAATCAGGACGTGAGTACAAGCTCAATCCCGGCGACGGCGCCTTCTATGGCCCGAAGATTGACTTCCATCTGATCGACTCGCTGGAGCGCAGCTGGCAGTGCGGGACCGTGCAGCTAGATTTCTCCATGCCTGGCCGTTTTGAGCTTGAGTACATTGGTAGTGACGACAAATCGCACACGCCAGTGATGATCCACCGTGCTGTGCTAGGTAGTCTTGAGCGCTTCATGGGTATTTTCATTGAACACTATGCGGGTCACTTCCCGCTGTGGGCTGCTCCCACCCAAGTCCGGATCATCAACATCACCCAGGATCAAGAGCCCTACGCCAAAGCTGTCGAGGCGGAACTCAAAGCTGCCGGCGTGCGCACGGAGATTGACCTGCGCAACGAGAAGCTAGGCTTCAAGATTCGCGAGGCTCAGGTGATGAAGACACCTTACATGCTGGTGCTTGGTGATAAGGAAAAAGAATCGAACACCGTGGCTCCACGGTTCCACGACGGTAAGCAACTGCCGGCGATGACGGTGGCTGAGTTTGTCGAGCAACTTAAGGCCGATTGTGGCCAGCTTTGGGGACTGTGATGACTGCTGCCGCGGGTAAAGAACCGGTACTAATCTGTGTGGCCTGGCCTTATGCCAATAGTTATTTGCACATTGGTCATATGGCTGGGGCCTACTTGCCGCCAGACATCTTTGCGCGCTACCAGAGGATGACTGGTCGGGATGTGCTGATGGTGAGCGGTTCCGATACGCACGGCACACCCGTTACGATCCAAGCCGAGAAGGAAGGCATCACTCCAGCGGCGGTGGTCGAACGGTATCACGGCAAGTTCATCGAGAGTTTTGAAAAGATTGGCATCACGTTCGACTACTTCACCCACACTGGTACCAAGAACCATGCCCGCGTGGTGCATGAATTCTTCCGCGAGCTTCTAGACAAAGGCTACATCTACAAAGCCACGTCGAAGCAGCTCTTCGACCTCAAGGCCAAACGATTCCTCCCGGATCGCTACATCGAGGGTGAATGCCCTCTGTGTGGCTACGGTGAGGCTAGGGGGGATCAGTGCGACAACTGCGGCAAGACCTACGATGCCGTGGAGTTGAAGAATCCGGTGTCCAAACTTACCGGATCCCGGGATCTTGAGGTGCGCGACACTGAGCATTTCTATATCGACCTTGGCAAACTGAACGAGCCTCTTCTCGAGTGGTTGAGCTCGGGCAAAGATCACTGGCGCAAGCATGTCCTCAACTTTGCCCGTGGCACCTTGGAAAAGCGGGAGCTCCGCGGCACGGCGATCACGCGTGATCTGGAGTGGGGCGTCACCATACCTGTCCCTGGTTACGACACTAAACGCATCTACGTTTGGTTTGAGGCGGTCATGGGATACCTGAGTGCCACGATCGAGCAAGCGCAAGTGAGCGGTCAACCTGAAGCTTGGCGCAAGTATTGGGATAAGACCAAAGCGCCTGACGCGCGCACTTACTACTTTATCGGCAAGGACAATATCACCTTCCATACGATTCATTGGCCTGGATACCTGATCGCCAAGGGTGGCCTCAACCTGCCTTACGACGTACCGGCTAACGAGTACCTCAATAACCGTGGCCGCAAGCTCAGCAAAAGCCGCGGTGGTGCTATCACCGTACTCGATGTGATGGAACGCTACCAAGCCGACGCTTGGCGCTATGTCCTAACGGCTCTGGCTCCCGAGACTGGCGACGTCGACTTTTCCTGGGACGACTTCCTAGAGAAGGTCAACAACGAGCTCGTTGCTAACTGGGGCAACCTAGCAAACCGTATGCTCGGATTTGCCTTCAAGCGTTACGAGGGCAAGATCCCGGCCCCTGGGACGCCGCTTACTGCCGATGACGAGGCCTTGCTAGCCGAGGTTAAGAGCGGCTTTGCTACCGTCGGTGCCCTCTACGAGGGTGTTAAGCTGCGCGCAGCACTCGATGAAGCGCGGCGCCTCAGCCAGCGGGTTAACCAGTACCTAAGCGACAACGCGCCCTGGACCGTGGTCAAGACCGATCCGGCGCGCGCTGCCACCTGCGTCTACGTTGCACTTCAATGCATCACCTGGCTCAATACCATGTGGGCTCCCATTCTGCCGGAGAGTGCGCAGCTGATTCACACTACACTTGGTTTTGCTGGTAGCCTCTTTGGTCGCCAATGCACCGAGACTGTGACTGAGGAAGGTGACGTCAAACATACCGTCCTCCGCTACGATCCGGCTGGTGCCGTAGGGCAGTGGCAGGCCGTGACCCTGCCGGTAGGGCAGGCGATGCAGACCCCAGCGGCGCCGTTTAAGAAGCTGGAGCCGGACATCGTAGAGAAGGAAAATGCGGCTGCGGCTCAGGCCTAAGCGGTCTAAGCCCCCTTTTTTGACCATGAACTTGTAAAAAAAGCCCCCTTAAATTACAATTAAAATGTAATTTAAGGGGGCTATTTTGAAGCGTAATGCCCAAACTGACCTTGACTATTGGCTAAAATCCCCTGATCGGCGTCCGCTAGTCATTCGTGGGGCGCGTCAGGTTGGTAAGTCCACGTTGGTGCGCATGTTCGCCGCCGATGCCAAGTTAGACCTTATCGAGATCAACCTAGAGCGCCATCTGCACCTCAACCAGGTGTTCGGCACTCTCGATATCGATTTGATGGTGCGTGCCATCGAGGATACGGCGGGCAGGGCGCTCGGACCGTCTAGCCTGTTATTCCTGGACGAAATTCAAGCAACCCCAAACGCACTTGCCGCGTTGCGTTATTTTTACGAGGACCGTCGGGAATTAGCCGTGATCGCTGCGGGGTCACTTTTGGAACTGGCTCTGCCAGACATCGAGAGTTCGATGCCGGTTGGGCGTATTGATTACCTGCATCTGGGGCCCCTCACTCTTGTTGAATACATGCAAGCTCAGAACGAGGACCTAGTGCTGGAGCGTCTCGGAGCGTACAGACTAGGTGCGACTTGGTCGGATGCGTTACATGAGCGGCTGACTAAACTTCTGGCCACGTATATGCAGGTCGGTGGCATGCCCGAGCCACTCGCCAGCTACATCGATACACCCACTGACAACCGTAGGTGGATGATCGCGCAGCAGCGGATCGTCGATACCTACCAAGACGACTTTAACAAATATAAGAAGCGCGGCGACTGGGTCCCCATCCTTCAGGAACTCTATCGCCGCCTACCAGGCATGATTGGGCGCAAGATCAAGTACACGGAGCTGGCTCCAGGGTTTAGAGTTGAAAAAATCAGACAAGCACTTGATATGCTAGCTGCGGCCCGCATCGTCTACAAAGCGCCGCACGCCACGCCCCCGCAGATGCCGCTCAGCGCCCATGCCTCGCAGAAGGTATTCAAAACTTATTGGTTAGATATAGGTCTTCTGGTGCGTACGGTAGGCTCAGTGCCATCAAAATTAGACGGTGCACCCACGATTCAAGGACTGATGGCAGAACAGTTTGTGGCGCAACATCTGGCTTACTTGGGCGCATCGCATAAATCTCCTGAACTTTACTATTGGCTACGCGAAGGTAAGACCGACAATGCAGAGGTCGACTTTTTGGCGCCTTTACCGATAGGGACCCAGCTGCAGGTCGTCCCCATTGAGGTTAAGTTTGGGTCGGTGGCGAGGATCTTGTCTCTTAAACAGTACCTGCAAGTTTACCGTCCCGTACTCGCGGTAAGACTTTATCAAGCACCGCCCAAGGTCGAGCAGCTAGGAGACACCAAGGTGGCCTCGCTGCCTCTGTACATGACACCATTTCTAAGTCAGATCCTAAGTAATTCTGGCGTATCTTGATGGAGACGCAAACGGATCCTGTCCATCAATCATCTACATGCACTTTTTGTAAGAATTGAGTTCAAACGCACTCAGTGCCCCGTTCACTGAATTGAGACAACCCGAGACCTGGTAAATTCCTGCAGGTGGTGCCGTGAAGGTGCTGCCGTTAAAGGTATTGTGAGTATCCCAAATTTTGTTACCAAATATGCGCAGATTCGCAATTGACGTCCTCACCCCCCGTAAACGAAGGGGATTCCCTAGGCTTGCACCGCCCGACGGCAGTGCAAGTGGGTCAGCGCCTCACGTCCGAGGCGGAGAATGTTACGAGCTGCATTGACGTCACGGTCGTGAACCGTACTACAATTGCCGCACTTCCACTCCCTTACTCCTAGCCCGATCCGAGGGTATACCTCTAAGCATACTGCACACGTTCGAGTGGAGTCCCTTTCTTTTATTTCCTGTGCGTGTCCCCCAGCTCTTTGGGCTTTGTAGGAGACTTGCTGTTTAAACTTGCCGATGCCGTGATCAAGACTGATTCCCGCAAGGTTCTTCGAGCGATTCATCAGGCGACACGGGACATCACCGATGAATA
>VGTI01000124.1 GCA_016874735.1 Deltaproteobacteria bacterium | reverse complement strand
AAGATCACTCTGGTCGACATCGATCCACTGATCCTGCAGCTTGCTACGGAGCATGAAGATTTACGCCGCCTCAATCATAGTAGCCTCGATCATCCGCAGGTCGAGGTGATGAGTGCTGACGCGTTTCAAATGCTGAGACGCGCGCAAGACCGTTACGACCGCATCTTTGTCGACGTTCTCTTTCCCTACAACTTCGAGACGTCGCGCCTTTATTCCGTAGAGTTTTTTGAGGCGTTAAGACGCCATCTCACGCCGTCTGGCACCGTCTCCATTTTGTCACCGGTCGAGATTGGCTATGAAGTCGCGGGCGATAGCGATGACGAGGCCACTCTGACGCTGCTACGCGACACGCTGCAGGAGGCTGGATTCACCGACGTCTATCTCTACGGCGAGCAGCGGCATTCTTTCTTTCTCGCCAAGACCGAACGCCAGCGCGATTTTTCTCTAGTGGCTTGGGAGGAATCGCCATGGGCGACGTTCATCACCAACCCGAGTCATATGCTGGCGCCGCGCCGCCTCGGCCTAAGCCGAGCGCCGCGCGTGGCTAACTCGATCCTGCATCCCAAATTTTTCGGCGTCAAGGACACCAACTTCTAGCCGAGTAGCGCCTGGTAGGCCGGTGACGCCATCACGGTGGACGGAGATCCAGCGATTTTGAGTACGCCTTGATCGAGCAGCAACAACTCATCCGCATGCTCTGCTGCTGCCTGCCGGTGGGCAATGGTGACGACGACCGCACCGCGGTCTGCAAGCTGACGGATCAGACGATAAACAGTTCGTTCCACCTCGGGATCCAGAGCCGATGTACCCTCGTCAATGAGGACAAAGGGCCGCTTGAGATACCATAGCCGCGCGAGCAGAATCCGCTGCGCCTGACCGCCGGACATGCCGCTGCCGCCCGCACCCACCTGAGTCATAGCTCCCTGCGGCAAACCAACGACTAAGGAGTCCAGGCCCACCTGAGCCAAGGCTTCAGTGACCCGTTCCAAGTCAGGACTTTCAGGATAGGCCACATTACCGGCGATGGTGTCCGGTCTTAGGATCACCTTTTGGGGCATATAGGCAACGGCGCTACCAACTGGTGGCTCGGTTGCTTCGTAGCACAAGCTGCCGGCATCTGGCGTGACCAGACCAAGCAGTGTACTAAATAGCGTTGACTTACCTGCGCCAGAAGGGCCGGCCAGGCAGTAGATTTTGCCCGCCTGAAAAGCAAAACTAAAGTCCCGCAAGGCGGGACGAGTGGCTCCCGGGTATGTCACCGTGATGCGATCGGCGACAATCTGCGTTGTAGCAGCGGGCACCGCGTGGACTACAACTTGATCTTGTTTGTTTGCAGTAAAGAATGCGAGCTGCTGCCGCAACCTATCGACGGCGGCGGCACCCTCGCGATTGGCGTTAAGGTAGCGTCCGAGTTTAGCACCTGCCTGTGACAATAATCCTAGAGTCGAGAAGAACGACAGGTCCACGGCCCCCGACGATTGGTTGAGCTGAATGTCACGCAATGCAATACCCAGCACCACCACCATGGCGATCACAGCAATCATCTCGAGCATGGGCGATGTGCGCGCCTTAACCCGCGCAGCTTTGAGAAATCGCTGATAGAGCGATGCGGTCAAGACCTCCATCTTGCGGATCTCGATCGGTTCGGTGCCATAGTGCTTGATGGTTTCGATCCCAATGAGTCGCTGCTGTAACCACTCGGTCAGCTGCGAGTAATCAGCTAACGCTCTCGCTGCGCGCCGACGCAGCTGACGCCCAATGCGTCCCGCTATGGCAATCGCTGGTGCCACACCGAGTAAAAATATCGCCGTCAGCTTTGGCGACAGTAGCACTAACATGATTGTCAGGAAGACAACCTGAAAAGCCTCGCGCGGCAGTCCGCCGTAAAAATGCACAAGATACTCACGCACCAATTTGACATCAGCCGTCACACCGCTCGACAGCTGCTCTTCAACCGCGCGTCCGGATTCCGTGCGCCGCACCGAGGGACTGAGGTGCAGATAAGCCGCGGCCAAATCGTTACGTAAGTGCAGCGCGACAACCTCGCCACCACGCTCCCAAATAAACCACTGGGCTATGCCGCATAAACTCTTGAGCAATGCCAGCCCGACTAGCAGTAGCGGTACGCGGCCTAGTAGCTCACCAGCTGTGATCCCTGGCGCTGCCATAAAGTGGGCGATCACAGGACCTAGCCAAGCGCCGAACAGATCGCGATATTGCAGGAAGCTATCAGCCGGCGCCGTGATCACCTGCACACAGGGACCGACCAGAGCGGCCACCAGGGCGCTCACCACGCCGAGCACTAAAGCCATGACCAAGGCAACGACCAGGCTACCCGCGAGCGGCCGCATATAATGACGCAGAAGCGCCTGATTGCGCGCGAGTGCCGCCGGCGGTATCGAAGCCGGAGGTATCGAAGCCGACGGTAGCGAAGCAGTGGATATCGAAGTTGTTGTCTCCATAGTGCGCTTCTAACATGGGTGCGCTGCGACCGCAACGTATCCTAAATACAAGCAATTATTTGCACGTACCACCGCTTAAGCGCGCTGGTCGCTCGTGTTATTATGAAGACAGAGCACCGACAAACCTAAGCACCGTCACTCAGGATCTCAGTTATGACGCAGCCAGCACCCCGCAGGCGGCAGCAGTCTCCGTGGCAAGGCCTTGGCCAAAAGCTGAGCTACGACCTGCGTGAGATCGAAGTCGGTGGTCATAAGTTTATGCTCCGGTGTCTCGACGACCTTGAGGAGGCTTTGAGCACTAGCCTTAAATTGGTGGCGGCCCGCGACAAATCCGGGAGCGCGACGAGCACGGCCGAGTTCAAACCCCACTTTGGTGTCATTTGGCCGTCGGCCGTCGGACTTGCCACACATTTAGCGGCGCTGTTTGCAACCAACGGTGTAGCCAGGGCCACAGTGGAGCTCGGATGTGGGCTAGCCCTGCCTAGCCTCGTCGCTGCCGCTGCGGGTGTCCCGCGGGTGATCGCCACGGACCGCCACCCCATGGTGGCTGAGTTTTTAGCCACCAACGCGGCGCAAAATCAACTCGCGGGAATCACCTATCAAAATCTCGATTGGCGCGACATCACGGCGCACGAAGCTCAGGTCCTGGGTGGCCAAGTGGAGCTGCTGATTGGTAGCGATCTCCTCTACGAATCCTGGCAGCCAGGTTATCTCGCTACCACAGTGGCCAGCCTACTGGCACCGGGCGGTGCGGCCATCCTAGCTGACCCAGGTCGCCGTTACATGGACGATTTTCTGAGTCTTTGTGAGGCCCACGGACTAATCTGCCGCCAGACTGCCGTGCGCGAAGTGCAGCTGGATCAGCAGCACAGCGATGTCCTGATCGCAGAAATTGGCTGGTCATGAAATTTTTCTTAAATTGACTCTTGCGCTCTTTCGGACAATCAGCGATAAAGAGTCGCCCGCGTTGGGGGATTAGCTCAGTTGGTAGAGCACTAGATTTGCATTCTAGGGGTCAAGGGTTCGAATCCCTTATCCTCCACCAGTCGGATCTCTTGGAGATCGTCCGATGGCTAATAGAGGCGATAGATCCAGTTGCGGTCTAACCTCAGAGCAGGCTGCAGCAAAGCTGGCTCTCAGTGGCAAGAATGAGCTTAGGGAAGCGAAAGAGCGGCCGCTTTGGCGTTTGGCCCTCGAGCAATTTGCTAGTCCCTTGGTCGTGTTGCTGATTGCTGCGACCTCACTTTCCGTGATCCTGGGTGAGATGCGCGAAGCTGTCGCCATTGGGGCCGTACTCATAATCAATGCCCTCATTGGATTTGTGCAGGAGTACCGCGCCGACAGCGCGATTGCCGCACTGCGCCAGATGACAGCGCCTCGGGCGACCGTGATTAGGGATGGCAATTTACGAATGGTCAGTGCTGTCAGCGTTGTCCCTGGCGATGCCCTCTGGCTTGAGGGCGGCGACGTCGTGGCGGCCGACGCCACCTTGGTCGAGGCCAGTCATCTGCAGGTCAACGAGGCGGTGCTGACTGGCGAGAGCTTACCGGTGGTGAAATCGCACAAATCGCAAGCGACCCATGCTGAGGGAGAGAACCATCACAGAGTCTTCATGGGCACGGCGGTCATGAGTGGCACAGGCCTGGCGATCGTTACCGCCACCGCTATGGCGACCGAGTTAGGCCGTATCGCCTCTTTGCTCGAGACGGCCGCCGCAGGTCCTACCCCGCTGCAAGTGCAGCTTGCACGTGTCGGTCGTTCGCTGCTGTGGCTGAGTTTAGTGATCATGGCCATTGTGGGTGTGATTGGATGGTATCAGCAGATGCCACCCTTCGATCTGGTCATCTACACTTTGTCGCTCGCCGTCGCTGCCGTTCCGGAAGGCATGCCAGCTATCGTCACTGTGGCTCTAGCGCTCGGCGTGCAGCGTTTAGCCGCGCGCCATGCCTTAATCCGTAAACTACCTAGTGTCGAGACGCTTGGTAGTGTCTCCGTCATTTGCACCGATAAAACCGGCACTCTGACTACGGGCAAGATGCAGGTTCGGGAGATTTGGGGACCTGATCAAGCCGCCGTCCTGCGGACAGCAGCACTGTGTACAGATGCGGCTTACGACCCACGATCTGGCGAGGGTTCGGGCGACCCAACCGAGATCGCTATATTAGCAGCCGCCTTTAATGCCGGCATCGACATGGCAACAGCCGCGGCTGCAGCACCGCGGATATCGAGTGAGCCATTTGATACAGAGGTTCGCCGCATGTCGGTCTTCAGAGCGGACGGACTTAACTATGTTAAGGGCGCTATTGAGGCAATTTTAAGCCTGTGCCATGACTCTGACCTGGACCTTGTGCGCAGTGCTGGCGACACCATGGCTAAACGAGGTTTACGCGTTCTTGCCGTAGCTCTTGGGGATTCACCGAGCACCTCTAACCTGCGGCTAGTAGGGTTACTTGGTCTCGCTGATCCACCACGTCCGGAGGCTGCTGCCGCCATCCGCGAGGCTAGGGAGGCGGGTATCGTTCCAGTGATGATCACCGGTGATCACCCATCCACAGCAGCAGCCATTGCGCGTGAATTAGGGCTCGTCTTAGCCGGTGAGGACATTAGCGA